>CAMWNR010000022.1 GCA_947175665.1 uncultured Porphyromonadaceae bacterium | reverse complement strand
GTTTAATCAGCCTAAATCAGGTTTAGTCAAGTTTAATCAGCCTAAATCAGGTTTAATCAGGCTAAATCAAGAAAAATAAGTTAAATCAATTATGAAACTGAAATATCTCTATCCTGTATTCGCATTGGCTCTGCTTTCCAACTCTCCGCAGGCCGATGCCTGCACCAATCTCATAGCCGGCAAGAAAGCCACTACCGACGGTTCGGTAATGGTAACATACGCTGCCGATTCGCACAATCTATACGGCATGCTTACCCATACCCCTGCCGCAGACCACGCTCCCGGTGAAATGCGCAAAGTGGAGGACTGGGATACCGGCAAACCTCTCGGTGAGATTCCACAGATACCCCACACTTACAATGTAGTCGGCAACATCAATGAGTATCAGGTAGTTATCGGCGAGTCTACTTGGGGTGGTCATAAAGAACTGGTGGATACTACCGGTAATTCGATTATCGATTACGGCTCCTTGATGCAGATTGCCCTGGAGCGCTCCAAGACAGCACGCGAGGCCATAGATGTGATGACCGATCTGGTAGATAAATACGGTTACGCATCATCGGGCGAATCTTTCTCGATCGCCGATAAAGATGAGGTATGGATTATGGAAATGATAGGCAAAGGTGCCGAGAAAGGTGCCGTATGGATTGCAGTACGCATCCCTGATAATGCCATTTCCGGCCATGCCAATGAACCACGCATACGACGTGTAAATCTAAAAGATAAGGAGAATGTCAAATATTCCAAAGACCTGATACCGTTTGCCCGCCGACGCGGCTATTTTACCGGTAAGGATGCCGATTTCTCATTTGCTGATGCTTTTGAAGTCCATACTGCAGACACCCGTAGAGGTTGTGACGGCCGTGTATGGAGTTTCTTCAACCGTTTTGATCCTGAGGGAGCCAAGGAGTACTTCGCATGGGTAGATGCAAAGAGCGATACCCCTATGCCCCTATATATAATTCCTGACAGAAAGTTGGATCTTCGTGACATGCAGAGTGCCATGCGCGACCTCTTCCAGGGTACCCCATACGATATGACCCTCGATGTAGGTGCAGGTCCCAATCATGTGCCGTATCGCTGGAGACCTATGGATTTTGAAGTAGACGGCAAGCATTATGTCCACGAACGCGCTATCGCCACACAGCAAACCGGCTGGAGTTTTGTGAGTCAGAGTCGCAACTGGTTGCCCGATCCCGTAGGTGGAGTTTTATGGTTTGGCACCGATGACACCAATACTACAGTCTATATGCCGTTTTATTGCTCCATGACCGAGGTGCCTCAACAATTAGGGCCCGGAGATGTCAATAACTTCTCCTATGATTCTAACTTCTGGATGAATAACTGGGTTGCCAATCAGGCTTATAACCGTTATGACCTGATGATTCCCGACATACGCAAGGTGCAGGGAGCGCTTGAAAACTCCTTTATTGATACCCGTGCCGAGCGCGAGGCTCATCTTAAAGCGCTTGCGGAGAGCGGCCAATGGACACATCTGCTCGAAGATGTAAACTCCGAAGGCGCCGAAATAGCCAAAGAGGCTACTGAGACTTACCGCAAACTTGCAGAGTATCTTTTGGTACGCTTTATGGACGGCAATATGAAGAAAGTAGATAAGGATGGCAAGTTTCAATATAACGAATACGGTATCGCCCTCTATCCCGACTTTCCCGGTTACGACAAGAAATACTACGAGCGTATAGTCAAAGAGACCGGTGATCACTTCCTGGTCCCCTCGGCAGAGTAAGACCAAAATACTTTGTGGTTAGAACTTTGCACTGATAGATAATGTTATAAATAGAGGAGGTATTGAGTCAATACCTCCTCTATTTACACTGATCCCCTCCACGACTTCCACATCGGCATACAGGAGATTTGGGAGTATACTTAACCTACTCTTAACTAATTTTTTACACCTGCATGGAAAACAAATACCCAAACGCTGACTATAAGATTGAGAATTTTATCAAGATTTACGAACGATCTTTTATTGAAAACTGGGATCTCCCGGCACTTACCGATTATGTATCCGGCAAGACTCAGACTTATGGTGAAGTGGCTTCCGAAATAGCCAAAACACACGTATTTTTTAAGTCAATCGGGTTGAAACCCGGCAGTAAAATCGCTCTCTGCGGTAAAGACTCTGTAGCATGGGTTAAGATTTACATGGCTGTAGTCACATACGGGGCAGTCATCGTACCCATCCTATCGGACTTTAATCCTGTAGATGTAGCGCATATCGTAAACCATTCGGAGGCAGAACTGCTGTTTGTTTCACCAAATGTATGGGAGCATATAAACCCAGACTCGCTGCTTAAGATCAAAGCGGCAATCAGTACCGAAAAGATGGAGATCTTTTACGAGCAAAGCGGTGTCGAGGTTCGCAAGGATGCAAAATTGGTGAGCCGTCGATTTCGCAGGACTTATCCCGATGGTTATACCTCTCACAATGTGAGTTTTATAAATCGCGATAATTCAGAGTTGGTAGAGATTAACTATACCAGCGGTACTACCGGCTTTTCCAAAGGGGTAATGCTTACCGGTGAGAATCTTGCCGGAAATGTCTGCTTCGGCATGCACAGCCAATTGCATTTCCGCTCATCGCGCGCCCTGGCATTCTTGCCATTGGCGCATGCCTACGGTTGTGCTTTTGATATGCTTACCCCGCTTGCAGTCGGTTCGCATATCACACTTTTAGGCAAGACCCCCTCACCACGGGTATTGCTCAAGGCTCTGGCCGACGTAAAGCCAAATCTTGTAATCTGCGTACCGCTTATACTGGAGAAGATTTATAAAAATCAGATATTGCCGATGATCTCAAAAGGTGCCATGCGATGGACGCTTGCAGTACCATTTCTCGACAATATCATATACTCAAAGATACGCAAAAAACTGATAGATGCCTTCGGTGGCGAATTTGAAGAAGTAATAGTAGGAGGCGCACCGTTAAATCATGAGGTAGAGGAATTTCTGCATAAGATTAAATTCCCGTTTACAGTGGGATATGGCATGACCGAGTGCGGCCCGCTGATATCCTATACTCCCTGGAGAGAATTCAAGGTCGGTTCGTCGGGTCGCACACTCCCCACAATGGAGTCTATGGTCATGAGTCCTGATCCGGAGAATGTGCCGGGTGAGGTATGTGTAAAAGGGAGTAACGTGATGAAGGGATATTATAAGAACAAAGAGGCTACCGAATTGGTACTCAGCGACAACGGCTGGTTAAAGACGGGTGATGTAGGAACTCGTTCAGCCGATGGCACCATCTATCTGCGCGGTCGCTCTAAAACGATGTTGCTCTCCGCCTCCGGACAAAATATATATCCCGAGGAGATTGAGGCTAAACTAAACAATATGCCTTTTGTAGCAGAAAGTCTCGTAGTTATGAGAGATGGGAAACTTGTAGCGCTCGTATATCCCGATTATGATCAGATAGACCGTCTTGGATTGCAGGGTACTGACCTCGGCGAGTCTATGGAAAAAGTACGCGACGAACTCAACAAACTGGTTGCCCCCTACGAGCGTATCACCAAAATCATACTGATGCCTAACGAGTTTGAGAAAACACCGAAGCGCTCCATCAAGCGCTACCTGTACTCCAACTGATCCTCATCCCCCGTTGTATCGCAAAGCACTACCGCTCGACGGGAAGGTCATTATCAGAACGAGTGGAATCATCTAAAAAATTATGGTGATTTACTTGATATTGATAAATAAATGTATTAACTTTGCAATATATCGGAGACGAGGCAACTGCTTCGCCTCCGATATAATATTGTAAAATTGGAGGTATCCCCATCTTATCAGTTCGGGGGTTCCTTTCTTTTTTACTATTTTATTACCACCTTAAAAAACCGGATTACCTTAAGGCAACCGGATTGCAGGGGAAGTTAAAATTTAAATATTACACTTTATCTAATTTTATAATTACCATGGCAAGTTATTTAACTCAAGAAGGATACGACAAGAAGATGCAGGAACTCGCCGAGTTAGAGGCACAGCGTCCTGCTATCAAGGCTGCTATTGCTGAGGCTCGCGATAAGGGCGACCTGTCTGAAAACGCAGAATACGATGCAGCAAAAGAGGCACAGGGGATGCTTGAGATGAAAATTGCAAAACTCAAGGAACTCGTAGCCAACGCCCGTATCATAGACGACTCTCAACTTAACACCGAGGAGGTGCAACTCCTCAACAAGGTCACTATCAAGAATATCGCTAACGGTATGACAGTCACTTATACTATTGTTACTGAAAACGAAGCGAACTTCCGCGAAAACAAACTCGCTTCGACCACACCCATTGCCGCTGCTCTGCTCGGACATAAGGTGGGAGACAAAGTCACCTGTAAGGTGCCTGCCGGCGAGATGACTTTTGAAATTCTTAAGATTGAAATTTAATCTACCCCTCTTATGACTATTTTCTCTAAAATCATAGCCGGAGAGATACCTTGCTATAAGATTGCGGAAGATGAGAAATTCTTCGCTTTTCTTGACATCAATCCCGTACAGTGGGGGCACACTCTGGTCGTACCTAAAAAGGAGACAGACTATATCTTTGATATCGAAGATAAGGATATCGCAGATATGATGATATTTGCAAAAAAAGTAGCCGAAGGTATCAAAAAGGCTATACCTTGTCGCAAAGTAGGTATGGCGGTACTCGGTCTCGAAGTGCCTCACGCCCACATACACCTCATCCCGCTCACCAACGAGGGGGATATGGATTTCAAGCACAAGGTTGAAGACCCGACACCCGAGAAGATGGCAGAGACCGCCGCTGCAATCGCTGCAATGATCTGATGCCGCATAACCGCTGATTCAAAACTTCATCCCGCCAAGCAGGATGCCGATATATATACCCGCTGCTCATAATCCGGAGCAGCGGGTTTATTACATCCGTTAACGCAAAAAAATAAGGTTTAATAAATTAAAACTACTTATCTTTCATTTTTTTTGTTAAATTTGTAGGTAAGTTTGCAGACTATATATGCAAACCCATTTTAACTGTTTACTCTAATTAGAAATTATGACCGTAAATCAGACCCAAGACGAAATTATCGAGGAGTTTTCTGAACTTTCCGACTGGATGGATCGCTACGCTTACATCATTGATTTAGGTAACACCTTGCCTGAATTTCCGGAAAAGGAGAAGACTCCGCAAAATCTTATAGAGGGGTGTCAGAGCCGTGTATGGATCACCGCTTCACGCAATGATGATAAGACCATCCATTTTCAGGCCGACTCGGATGCCTTGATTGTAAAGGGTATTGTGAGCCTGCTGCTTAAGGTGCTCAACGACCATACTCCGACTGAGATACTTGATGCCGACCTCTATTTTATCGACAAAATCGGACTCTCCACTCATCTCTCCCCCACCAGATCCAATGGTCTTGTAGCAATGGTGAAGCAGATTAAGAATTACGCGCTCGCCTTCAAGACCCTTGATGAAGCGGCTCATGCCTGACGTGCCTGACCCCGCATAACAAAAATATACCGCTAACTATACCATGAAAAATTAATAATAATCTAACACCCACCCAATCAATGTTTAAAAATCAACCTAAGGGTCTTATACCCGCAGCGCTGAGCAACATGGGCGAACGATTCGGCTACTACATCATGAACGCCGTACTCGTACTTTTCCTTTGCTCTAAGTTTGGCTTGAAAGAGGAGACATCTACTCTTATCTACTCTTTCTTCTATGCAGGCATATATGTGCTCAGTCTTGTAGGCGGTCTTATCGCTGACCGCACCCAGAACTATAAGGGCACTATCATTACCGGCCTTTGTATCATGACTTTAGGATACGTAGTGCTTGCTATCCCTGTTTTTGCCACCGCCGAGAATACCGCCTGGTTGCTGACCGTGACCTGTATCGCTCTATTCCTTATAGCATTTGGCAACGGCCTCTTCAAGGGTAATCTTCAGGCTATCGTAGGCCAACTTTATGACAACCCCAAATATGCCGCACAGCGTGACTCAGGCTTCCAGATTTTTTATGTATTTATCAATGTAGGCGGTCTTATCGCTCCCTTTGTGGCTCCGATGCTCCGCTCCTGGTGGCTCGATGTGCATAACCTGGTATACAACGCGGATTTCCCCGCCCTCTGCCATCAATATCTCAGCGTGACCGATAATATGGGTATGGAGAATATCAATAACCTCTATGCTCTTGCCTCACAGGTTGGCGGCAATATCTCCGCGGCTTCCAATGCCGCTGAGATCAGCGCATTCTGCTCTGAGTATCTTAAGGTATTCAATGAGGGTATCCACTACAGTTTTATCGCTTCTGTAGCCGCTATGCTTATCTCTCTCTGCATATTCCTCGGTACCAAGAAGGGTCTCCCCTCTCCGGCCAAAAAGGCTGCTGCCGAAACCGTAAAATATACTGCTGAGGAGAAAAAGGCAATGGCTACCGAAATCAAACAGCGCATGGGCGCTCTCTTCGCAGTACTCGGTATCGCTATTTTCTTCTGGTTCTCTTTCCACCAGAATGGTACTTCACTCTCCCTCTTCGCCCGCGACTTCGTGAAGACTGATTCAATCGCTCCCGAAATTTGGCAGGCTCTTAACCCGCTCTTTGTAATCCTGCTCACTCCGGTTATAATGTGGTTTTTCGCATCACTTGCACGCAAGGGTAAGGTCATCTCCACACCCCGCAAGATTGCAATCGGTATGGGTCTGGCTGCAATAGCATATATCTTCCTCACCATCGTTTGTGCTATCGACGGTTTCCCCTCAGGCGAAACTTTCCGCAGCATGGATATCACGGTGCGCGAAGGCCTTAAGACAGGCCCGTGGGTACTGATTCTGCTCTATTTCTTCCTCACAGTAGCCGAACTCTTCATCTCACCGCTCGGATTGTCATTTGTATCAAAGGTTGCTCCGAAGCACCTGCAAGGTCTCTGTCAGGGTCTCTGGCTCGGTGCCACTGCCGTAGGTAACCTTTTGCTCTGGATCGGCCCGCTGATCTATAACGCTTGCCCCATCTGGGAAGCATGGGTAATATTTGCCGGTGTATGCTTCATCTCAATGGGCGCAATGCTCGCTATGGTGAAATGGCTTGAAAGAGTCACCGACGAACAACAGTAATCGCACGATGTTTCATATAATTTATCCCGGATTTCACAATCGTTGAAATCCGGGATAATTACAACAATATCATCTAACTTCACAGTAAAATTTATACTTCATAGTAATGAAGCATTCTTTACTAAATCACGGCCGGGCCGGTATTAAGTTTTTTACTCCCTTGCGACGTGCTGCCGGTTTTGCATTTATAATATCTGCAATATTTATGCTGTCGGGTTGTTTCGGGGGCAATAAATCAGAACACGGTGCAGAGAGCGAGTCGGCAGATGATCATGCCGACAATGATATAGCGATGACGCTACGCTCCATTATCGATGCTGTAAAAGTCGGCGAACCACTCAATGCCGAGCAATATGACTTTACAGGAACCCTAACCGATGGTAGCGGCCGCCCCCTCTATACCGACATTCAAGGCACTCCGGGTGCATGGGAGATTAAGGTAGTGAATCCTCACGGTGTCACTATCCGCAACCTCTACTTAGGAGATCTTTTACCTGAGGAGTTAACTCAATATATCCTTGAGTCATTAAATATTCCGGACAGTACTCTGGTCACTCACGGCATAGCGGGCAATGATACCGATGCAGAAGTGTCAATATATGATTTCGGCGGTGGTGATATTATATTTGAGACCAAAACCGCTACCGCCGGCAACGGTGATAAAGGTCCTCTGCTCAATATCGCTATCCGAGGCAAACAATAGACCATCTCAGGTTGACTAACCTTTGCAGCGCAGAGGGTGAAACCGTCTGTCAGGGTCGAAATACAAACCAGCGCGACGGGTCAAAGCGTGGTAGCGGCATAAGTTGCACATCCGCCTGCCGGTCGTAGATGGTTTCGTTGCCATCACCTATTTTTATACCGCGTGATTCAAGAGCCTCGCGTACGGCTTTGACTGCTTTTCCGGGGGTATTGTTATCTTTACTGAGATGACATAGAAATATATATTTCATCGCGGGGTGCCACACCTCTTTGAGAAAAGCCGCGGTATCATTGTTGTCAAGATGCCCGCGTTCGGTGCGTATTCGTGCCTTGAGATATTCGGGATAACCACCGTAGGTGAGCATATCCGAGTCATAATTGGCCTCGATAACCAGATAATTGGCACGGCTCATATAATAGTAGGCACGCTCCGTAACGGCACCTAAGTCAGTAGCGATTACAAAATTACGGTTGTCGTAATGTATCGAAAACCCCATATTGTCGGTACCGTCATGCGGCACATCAAATGCAGTTATCTCCATATCGAGTATCTTAAAGGGGATCTCCTTAAATATAGGCAGATGGTAATCCTTGATACGTCGTGAGATACCATGACGTCGCAAGAGGCCGTTAAGCACCCGATTGGTGCAGAACAACCGCAGATGCCGGTGCGTACGCAGTAATGTATAAGCATATTTCACATGATCGGAATGATCGTGTGTAAGTAGTATACCCTTGACATTCTCCATTCTTATCCCGCTCGCCTTAAGAGTATCCTCTACAAAGTCAGCCTGCACACCCGCATCTATAAGCAAACCACCGCTCCGGGTGCCTACATAGCAGCAGTTTCCGCTCGAACCGCTTCCCATAGATATGAAATTAATTACCCGGTTGGCCGGATTATCATTAGTCTTATCCTGACTGAGGGAGTGTGATGATTTATTTGTCAATGCATCTGCGGGCACTCTATTTGCCAATGATGGTTCTCTATAAGGTACAGGAGATGCAAATTCCTCAAATGGGATTTCCATCTGGCCGGTAAATTTTATTGTTGGTCTGCGTCTTGCCATTATTTTCTCCTTTTTATCTTGTTAAAGCCATTCTGATTCTTGACTCTGAAATCCCCTTTCAGACTTTTGGTCTGCTGTACACTCTCTTCCCCTCCGGCATAAATGAGGAATATGGCCGGTCGTTTATCAAACTCTGGCACCCGGCCGGATACATCAAGCAATCCTTTCCATTCTCCGGCAGTACGCGCTATAATCTTCTCCCCTACCGGGTCTGTGATATCACACGCTATACATATCCGTGTCGCCGGCCTTAGATTATGAGCCATAAAGTGCAATGTCTTCTCATTGCGATAGGGGGTTTCGATAAATATCTGAGTCATATCACTACGCTGCGATTCATTTTCGAGTATACGCAAAGATTCGCGTCGCTGCTCATCATCAATGGGGAGATACCCGTGAAAGGAGAATCCCTGACCACTGAATCCCGATCCCATCAGAGCCATCAATATACTTGAAGGACCCACAAGAGCCTTGACCCTAAACCCCTCTCTCTGTGCGATTGCCACCGGGAGCGCGCCGGGATCGGCTATGGCCGGACAACCGGCATCTGACATAACGCCTACAGGTTGGCCACATCGTAATGGTTCCAGAAAACTACTCACCTCCGATATTTCAGTATGACGGTTAAGCACACTGAATTGAAGTGCCGATATATCCGCCTCAGGCCATACACGCTTTATAAACCTCCGCGCATCGCGGAGATTCTCTACTATAAAGTGCCTGATACCTTTAAGCAGTGTGATATTATAATCCGGCAACACGGTGTCGACAGGCGCATCAGAGATAGGTGTCGGAATGAGATATAGAGCCGGTTCAACCCCGCTGTCAGTAGATTCAGAAGCGGATGATCGGGGCAAAAATGTATCTTTCGAGGAGTCGAGTTGTGATTTATGACTCATATTCTACAAAAATAAGAATAAAAATTATAATTTCGTAAAAAATTTTGATTTTCCTATGGATAATCCCATCCCTTCAACATATATCGATTACCTGCATACCCTCCAGGGAGTGAATGCCGATGCTCTTGTCGAGGCTTTGCAGACCCCTCCCGCTGTCGGGATTAGAATAAACCGGCGTAAATTTTCGTTATCAGGTATTTATGAGATTTATCCCGATTCTGCGGGAGTGGAGTGGTGTCAGTCGGGTGTTAATCTTGACCGTCGCCCCGTTTTTACCTTAAATCCATTGCTACATGCCGGTGCTTTTTATGTTCAGGATGCCTCATCGATGATTTATGAGCAGGTCATGACGACACTTAGGGGTAAAATCGCCAAGCAGAGTATCAACATTCTTGATTTCTGTGCCGCACCGGGAGGTAAGACCACCGCGATGATCAACGCACTCAATGATACGGACATCGTTGTGGCAAACGAGTATGTGGCGGCGCGTGGCAAAGTTCTGCGCGAGAATCTTCAGAAGTGGGGCTTTTCAAATCTTATCACTACCGGCGATTCGAGCGATCGGTATGCTGTACTTTCACCTGTTTTTGACATCATCGCTGTCGATGCTCCTTGCTCGGGCGAAGGGATGATGCGCAAGGAGGAGGTAGCCCGCTCTCAATGGTCGGAAAAACTTGTAGAGGACTGCGCCTCTCTACAGCGTGATATACTCCGCGATCTGGCCGTAACCTTACGTCCCGGGGGTTATCTTATATACTCTACGTGCACTTTCAATCTGCATGAAAATGAGGAGAATGCCCGATACATCCGCGACACCTTGGGATTTACCCAAATCCCCATTAACTCTCTAAATCTTACCGAATTAGACAAGATAGGCCGCTCATTGCTCTCCGATATTGAGGCTCTGAGATTTATGCCGCATCTTACTCCTAACGGTGAGGGTCTATTTATCACCGTTTTTCAGAAACCCGGGATTGAGAATCCCGAAACATCTTCGGCCGCAGTTGCTCTTGCAATAGATAAAAAAGTTGACAAAAAGGGTAAGAAGAAAGGTAAGAACAGCGCCAGAAGTAATGAAAACGTTAGTGCAGAGACCTTGTCGGGCGACAATCTCCGTTGGCTTAAAGGGGTTGTTAAGAGCGGGAAAGAAGTGGATTTTGAAGTTACTCCGGCAGGAGTATTTGCCATACCGTCATCGGTTATCCCCTTGCGTACACTTCTGGAGCAGAAAGGTATACATGTCACCTCGTCGGGGGTTCCCGCCGGTGAACTCAAAGGCAAGAACCTGATACCCGATTCGCGGCTTGTGCTGTCTGACCTATACGATACCGCAACTCTCCCATCGGTCGAGGTCGATGAGGATATGGCTCTCAGTTATTTACGCAGAGAATCATTCACTCTCCCTCCAAACATTTCAAAGGGGTATGTGGTTATCAAATATAAAGGGGTGCCACTCGGACTTATGAAGAATCTCGGCAATCGTGCCAATAACCTCTTCCACGCCCCGTGGCGCATAAAAATGCAAAATTGATTATTATGTTATTTACTACTAATGCCCAGAATGAAGCCGACAAGGCTCTGATCCTTGATCGTGTCAATAAGATATTTCCCAATGCTGAGTGGGATCTTGATCTTGAGAATGAAGACCGTGTGATGCAGGTACATGGTATACCGGAAGATGCCGCACACGCCGCGCAAGTTATTAAATCTCTTAAAGAAACCGGCTTTGACGGATCATGGATACAACCGAAGAGCGAGTATTGAAAACATCACCCGCAGCACCCGTCACTCCTACTGATACCGATAATCGGTGGAATGATCGCACACGCACTCTTCTCGGCGACCACGCCGTAGATAGATTGGCTAAAAGCCGGGTGCTTATAGTGGGCGCAGGTGGAGTAGGCGGTTATGCCGCCGAGATGCTGGCCCGCTCCGGAGTAGGTCACCTCACCCTGATTGACGCCGATAATGTCGACATCACCAATATTAATCGGCAGATCATTGCCACCCGTTCGTCGGTAGGACTCCCTAAGACAGAACTTTTCATTTCACGCTTTCGCGACATTAATCCCGACATAAGTGTAAAGGGTATGCAGACCTTTCTCACATCTGACAATGTAGCGGAAATTCTTGATGAGGGGTATGACTATATAGTTGATGCAATCGACACGGTGGCGCCTAAGTGCGCCCTCATCACCGAGGCTCTGAGACGCAAGATACCTATAATCTCATCTATGGGAGCCGGTGGTCGTACAGATCCTACCAGGGTAGTCTACTCCGATCTGTGGAGTACGGCTGAAGACGGACTGGCTCGTGCGGTGCGCCAACGTCTTAAGAAAAACGGATTTACTAATAAGAGGAAACTCAAGGTCGTGTGCAGTACAGAGGCACCCTCTCGTAAAGCGATCATAGACCTTGATTTACCCAACAAACGCTCCTCATTCGGCACCTTAGCCACCATACCCTCTCTCTTCGGCATATTTCTTGCCGCAGAGGTAATCAGACAACTTTCATGATCGAAATCAGTAACATCAATAAATATTATGGCTCCCTGCAGGTGCTTCGCGATGTATCACTAAGCATTGGCAATGGTGAGATTGTCGCTATTGTCGGACCCTCGGGAGCGGGCAAGACCACTTTATTGCAGATCGCAGGGTCTCTTGACCTCCCTGACTCGGGTAGAGTCACATACGACGGAGTGGATATTACAGCACTATCATCGCGCAAGTTGGCCGAGTTTCGCAACCGTAATATCGGATTTATATTCCAGTTTCACGAACTCCTGCCCGAATTTTCGGCGCTGGAAAATGTGGCCCTTCCGGCATTGATATCAGGCAGAAAACGGAAAGAGTCGTACGCAGATGCCACTCATCTGCTGGAGCGTCTCGGACTCGGCGACAGGCTCCGGCACCGCCCCTCCGAACTATCGGGGGGCGAAAAGCAACGTGCAGCCATAGCACGCGCCCTGATAAACAAACCCAGAATTGTATTTGCCGACGAACCCACCGGAAGTCTCGACTCACACAACCGCCGGGAGATACAGCAAATTATCTCCGACCTATGTCGTGAGCATTCCCAGACATTCCTCATCGTCACTCACGACCCCTCGTTGGCCTCTATCGCACACCGCACCGTCACCATGACCGACGGCTGTATTAGCAATATCTCATAACCCGCCCGACGGTTAGAAAACAAGTTTACCAACTTTTACACTGACCGTGATTTTATATTTGCTTTTTCGGCTTTTCTGAAGTAATTTTGTAATCAGTGTAATGTAGAGTGTATAAAGATGAAGATTTTTACCGCTGATGCCCTCCGCGAACTGGATAAAGCCACGTGTGAGAGTCAGAATATAGATTCCCTTGAATTAATGGAGCGGGCCGCAAATGCTGCCTGTTATGAAATCATTTCGCGTTTTCTGCCGGGGCAACGCATTGTCGTGGTCGCCGGTCCGGGCAATAACGGTGGTGATGCGCTCGCTGTTGCGCGTCTGCTGATAGAGAGAGGGTATCGCAATATCGAGATCTTCCTCTTCAATATCAAAGGTAAACTCTCTCATGATTGCAATGAGGAGCAGAAGAAACTGATCACTATCGAGGGTATCGACTTTACCGAAGTCACCACTGAGTTTAACCCTCCGTATCTTAGTGAGAATGACGTAGTTATAGATGGTCTCTTCGGTTCGGGTCTTAAAAGCCCGCTGCAGGGTGGATTTATGATGCTGGCCCGATATATCAATGAGTCGGGGGCGTATGTGATTTCGCTCGATGTACCCTCGGGTCTGTTTGGTGAATTTAATGACAATATCCTGCACCGCGATGTGATTCATGCCAATCTTACGCTGACCTTCCAGTTGCCACGTCTCTCTTTCTTTTTTGAGGAGAATGCAGATCTTATAGGTGAGTGGAAACTTCTTGACATTGATCTTGACCAGGATAAAATCAAGGAGTTACAGTCGCAATATGTGCTGGTTGACGCGCGTAACATACGCCCGTTTCTGCGTCCTCGCCGCCCCTTTACCGGTAAGCGCGATTACGGGTCGGCTCTCATCTTTGCCGGTTCGGCAGGTATGATGGGGGCAGCGGTAATGTGTGCGAGAGCCGTGATGCGCGCCGGTGCCGGTCTGGCTACCGTACACTCCGCACGTATCGGTATGCAGATATTACAGACGGCCTCGCCCGAAACAATGTTTGAACCTGATCGCAATGAGCATTTTATCACCGATATGACCCCTCACCACACCCATCAGGCTGTAGCCGCAGGTCCGGGTATCGGTACCCATGAGTCTACGATTAATGCTCTCGAATCATTACTCAAGACCTGCCAGACTCCGCTGCTCCTTGATGCAGATGCCCTAAACTGTATCTCACGCAGACCGGCTTTGCTCTCTATGATACCTAACAATAGCATCATTACTCCCCATATCGGTGAGTTTGACCGCCTGTTTGGTGAGCATCGCACCTCTGAGGAGCGTCTGCGCAAGGCTATCGAAATGTCTAAGTATTACGGTATCATAATCGTTCTT
The DNA here is from genome assembly GCA_947175665.1 of uncultured Porphyromonadaceae bacterium. Lineage (GTDB taxonomy): Bacteria > Bacteroidota > Bacteroidia > Bacteroidales > Muribaculaceae > Lepagella. Next base: position 13,944 of record CAMWNR010000022.1, on the reverse strand, counting down.
AAGGGTCATTATACTACCGTGGTGCGCCCTACCGGTAAAGTCTATTTCAACTCTACCGGCAATCCGGGGATGGCTACCGCAGGTGCCGGGGATGTGCTTACAGGTGTCATAACCGCTTTTATGGCTCAGGGTTACAAACCCGAACTCGCTGCCCTTATCGGTGTTTACGTCCACGGACTGGCCGGTGACATCGCCGAGCAGGAACTGGGTGAGATCGGTATGACTGCCTCGGATATCGCCGATAATGTAGGTAAAGCCGTAAAATTAATTATATCCAGAGGTCAACTGCCTCGCTCTCTTTTCTAATTCTTATCCATCCTCAATACCCTCTTTAATATGAAGAAAGCACTCTTAATCTCTGCTCTGACACTGGGACTTGCCTGCCCCGGTTTTGCTCAACAGACCAAGATACTTACCGCTGATAAAGGGAATGATTACGGACTCGTATACTCTCTTCCTGACACAGGGCTGCTGATTACCGTAACCGCTAAACGTACCGTCTACCTCGCAGGTCCTTATGCCAAGTATGCCAAGAAGTATCTGGCTACCGACAAGGTTATCTCCGAGGGGTATGAGGAGTGGACCATAACCGATGTTACGGTTGACCGTTATGGAGCCGTTAATCCTGAATCTCAATACATCATGACCGTCAAACCGGGGAGTCAGACCTTTATTGCCGTTAATCAGGATGGTATGATTCAGACAATCAACCGCAAACCGGCTGAAAATATCGGTGAGCCTTTATATCGCCCGGCTGAGCAAACCCCTGCCGAAGCGATACCTACCGGCAAGGAGTATCTGCAATTTGTAGATGAAGACTTCATAGCATCGCAATCTTCGGCCAAGCAGGCTGAAATGCTCGCCGCCAATATTATGGAGGTGCGTGATGCACGATTATCACTAACCAGAGGCACTGCTGACACAATGCCTACCGATGGTCGCCAACTCGAATTGATGCTCAATTCGCTAAATAAGCAGGAGCACGATATGACCGCTGCTTTTACAGGTAACTCTTATAGTGAGACCGTAACCCGCACTTTTACTTTTGTTCCCGAGGATGATACCACAATGACATTGTTTAGATTCTCGGATTTCAAGGGTTTTTGCAGTGCCAATGATTATGCCGGATCTCCTTTTACAGTCAGAGTTAACGTAACTGCGAGAGGTTCTCTTCCCGTAGATGCCAACGGCAAGGAGAAGGAGATACCTAAAGACGGTGTAAGATATACAATTCCGGGATCCGCTCAGATTACTCTGACTCACGACAATAATACCTATTACAACCGCGAACTCGAATTCGGGCAGATGGGTATAGTATTCGGCTTGAATCCAAACCTCTTTACTGATAAGAAAAATCCCTCTTACGCTATATTCAATCCTATCACCGGAGGTTTGCTCGAATTAGGCAATTGACCGGAATATACTTACTGATTTCCAACATCTTTCGCTTAATACAATGACTCAATTTCCACCCCTCAACGAGCGTATCTCGCTTACCAACTTCACTCAGCGCATTGCGTATCTTGTAAATGGGAGGGAAGGTGTCACCGATATATGGGTGACTGCAGAGATCACGGATCTCAGCAAGAGGGGCAACGGTCATGGTTATTGCACTCTTGTAGAGAAAGATCAGTATGGTCGGTCGGTCGCTACTCTGCGCGCCACTATATGGCAGAATAATTTTGCCGCTGTCACCCGCAAGTTTTATGCCACTACAGGGCAACCTTTATCTTCGGGTATGAAGGTAGCCCTGCAACTATCGGCCTCCATGCATCCTCTGTATGGGCTGAGTGCCAATGTGCGCGATATTGATCCTTCTTATACTCTCGGTGATATGGAGCGCATACGCCGTGAGATACTCGCAATGCTTCAAAAAGAGGGTCTTTATGACCGCAACAAGGAGTTAACCTTACCGGTTGCACCGCAGCGTATCGCCGTTATTTCTGCCGATGGGGCTGCCGGATATGGCGACTTTATGCGCCAGATCGACTCTTCTCCTTACAAGTTTTATACGCTTCTTTATCCTGCCGTAATGCAAGGTGAGCGCACGGTGCCGACAGTAATGGCTGCTCTTGACCGGATTGAGGAGACCATAGATTTTTGGGATTGCGTGGTGATAATACGAGGCGGTGGCGCCACCACAGATCTTAATTCTTTTAACAACATTGACCTCGCCCGCAGAGTCGCTACATTTCCACTCCCGGTAATAGTCGGCATAGGCCATGAGCGCGATAACACCGTACTTGACTATATCGCCCACACGCGGTGCAAAACACCTACAGCGGTCGCTGCATTCCTTATAGACCGTCTTACGGAGGTTGCTGCATACGCTGACTCGCTCGTCAGGAGTATTGCTGACCGAGCGCAACAGATTGTAAGCGTTGAGAGAGAACGTCTCAGCCATCGTGAAGCACTGGTTCCGCTACTCGCCAAGCGACATCTCGATAATCAGGAGAAACGCCTGCAACGCCTGCAAGGCTTACTGTCGCAGGTTGGATCGCAAACTATTGCCGGAGCATCGCGACAATTAAGTGAAATCGAGGTACGACTCAATACCATAGCCACACGTCTCATAGAGCGCAACCGAAATACAATTACATCATTTGCATCGATAGTCAGGGATTCTGCGTTGCAACGCCTTGCTACAGCCTCACTTAACCTTGACAATACTTCACGCCTTATCGCGGTATTAAGTCCGGAAGCCACCTTAAGCCGCGGCTACTCCATAACCCGCGTCAATGGCCATGCCGTCCGCTCCGCCTCCGCCATCCCTCCCGGCACCATCCTCTCCACCACCCTCTCAGACGGCACCATCCTCTCCCGTACCCTCGACCCCGACACTTCTGCTCCGGCCAACTAATTCCGTGAAATTCCGTAAATTCCACGTAAAACATTAATATCCCAAGGCATTAATGAAAAAGTTCCGTACCCCAAATATTCCAAAAGTTCCATAAGTTCTAATCATAAAATCCCATTACAAGAATTTATCGTTGTTTATAGTAGCCATTTGCCATGCGGTAGTTTCCTTTATTAGATTGATATGAATCTCTTTTTAACGTACTTTTGTACTCAACCCCTAAAATCTATATTGACTCCGAACTAAACATTTCTTAATTATCATATACAGACTACCTACAGAGTGGCCTACAGACCAAATGTGCAAAAAAAATCACATTCGCTAAAAAAATCATATAATCTAACGATTTTTTTTGTTAAAATCGTTGTGAATTTAAAATATACTATTTATATTTGCAACGAACAAGTAACACCTTACATTCTAATACTTTTTCAGACTATTTATTTGACTGTAGGATTGACACCTTTACCTAAAACTTTAAATAACAATATGGAATATAATTTAAAATAAAATATATTCCGAATAATAGATGATGATTATTTAAAAGTTTAAATACCATAAATCAATTGTATCAATCTATTAGGAGACTAATTAGTATTAATTTAATAGTAACCTATAAAAATCTTTGCTTATGAGAAATTTTTCCATTAGTATTCTTATTTCGATGATTTGCATCAATATATGTGCAGCCTCGGAACATCTGTTTTCATTTTCAGAAAGTGAGTATACACTTATAACTTCAACTTCTGGTATAACGGAAATTGCACCTGTTGATTTATCTAAAGATTACTTCTCTGATGACACAGATGCTCCTGCATTACCAAAGAGATACTGTAATTTAATCATTCCTTACGGTTCTATAATGACTAATTATTCAGTAGAGCATACTAAGCCACGATTAATTAAAAACGGTATTTTACTTCAACCAAACCCCACCATTTTACCTCAATCGGAAACTGTAGTTCCAGAGAATCCTCAAATGAAATATTCCGCTGGCTATTACCCTATGCAAAATTGGGAATACGTAGGGAATACCATGATAGATGGGTCAAATATTGTAACTTTTTCTTTTTCACCTTACTCTTACGATACAGAAGAGCAGGAACTATATTTTATAGATAATTTTACACTTACCTTAGAAACCGCACCTACACCTTTACCCACTGGGGGATTTGAAGATATTTCTACAAAAAGTGCTTTTCTAAAAACTATAGTAAATAATCCCGAAGATGTAGAGTTAAGTTTGAGTCAGATACCCTCTCCTTCATACTATTACGATGACGAGATTGAATATCTGATTATTACCTCAGAAGAACTTGAACCTGCGTTTCATAGACTATTGGAATTCAAGAGAACTAAAGGGCTTTATGCCGGAATCATAACTACCCAAGAAATTGACGCTAGATATGATGGTGCTGATATGACAGAAAAGATTAAAAAATGTGTCTATAACGCATTTCTGGAATATGGGCTTAAATATGCTATTTTGGGAGGAGATGATAATCTAATTCCATCGAGAAAGTGCTATTCAGAAGTTTCATCTTATGTTGAAAAGAAGATTCCATGTGATAAATATTTCGGATGTTTCTACGGTGATTTTCATTGGGACGGTAATAACAATGGTGTATATGGAGAATTAGATGATGATATCGATTTCTATGAGTCAGTACATATCAGCCGAATTCCAGTCCGTACTGAAACACAAGCCAATGATTTCATAAACAAATTGATAGAATATGAGACCGGTAGAACATCCTCAACTTCTACTTATGATATTTTGACAGCAGGAGTTGAAAAATGGAACACTTATAATGATCATAGCGATTCAGAACTTCAAGGGGATATTATGTATAAAAGATATATACAACCATATTGGAATGGTAATAGGATTCGATTTTATGATACGGCAACGGATTTTATGGGAGATGCTTCCTATGATTTAATTCCCGAAAAACTTCAAGAACAGATATCAAATCCTTATATGTTTTTTTCCATGAACACTCATGGTTATTATAATTGTTGGAGTTGTGAATCACATAACTCAACGGTATCTAACTACTACATTTCAGATGCTAATAAACTTGCAGGTAATACAGTTCCGATTATAACAACGTCTGCATGTCGTACAAATGGATTTGATTGGGATTTAGATCCCTGCTTAAGTGAAGCATTTATACGAAATGGTTCTAATAGAGTAGTTGCATATTATGGTTCTTCTCGTTATGGATGGGGAGTACCAAGTGCAACTTCTATTGGGTCTTCTGAAAGGTTTGAAGGTGATTTTTATCGTTATTTATTCGGATCTGAAATTAAAGACAAAAATATTGGGAAAATAATTTCTTATTCCAAGATTAAGAATTTATTTAATGTATATAATAATTATAATCCTGATACTTGGCTACAGAAATCTTTAAATCTAATGGGTGATGCAGAAATGCCTATTTTTACCAAGTCTCCAGACGAATTCAACGATATATCAATTGAATATGAACGTGCTACAAAATCCATGACGGTTTCATCCGGATTACCCAATTGTAGAATATCAGTATGGGGATTATCTGACAGATATCAAGAAGTATATAAAAATACGTCCCATGCAACATTCGAAAATCTTCCTCAAAGATTTGCAATCGCTGTTACAAAACAAGACTACAAGCCATATTTCTACATTATAAATGATGTGCCCTATATGGGAGTCTTAGAGGGAAAAGCAGAATATTACAAAACGGGACTTAAAAATTATACTATTAATCCTACATCTGAGGAATCTTACTCAAGAAGCAAGATTGAGCAATGTGCTTTATCTAATGGAAAGGAGACTCTAAATATACATTTATCCGATCCTCAGAGCCTTGCAGAATATGTCGAAATTAGAAATATTTACGGTGAGTCTTATTTATATAATTTAGATAATAAGGACTGCTCGGCAATATCAATTGACGTTTCGGTAATGAATAATGGAGTTTTCGTTATATCGTTAATTGGAAATGGAGAAATTTTAGATACTAAAAAAATTATTTTATAATACTTAAAAACATGAAAAGATTTTTTACTTTTGCCACAACTCTTCTTGTGACCGTTTTAGCAGGTGTATCTTCATCTGCACAAAGTATTGGGGGTCAGTCACCTCTTTCCTCCCCGGAACTGAATGAGAATACTTCTTCGGAACCTTTATTTGTTGTAGGTAAGGAGTGGAAAGTTGTGCACGGTGCTTCGGAGATGCCGGGAATGAAAGAGTATTATGATCCGCATCAATTAATGTGGATAAAAGTCACCGGTGAGAAAGAGATTGATGGTCAGTTGTGTGCAGAACTCAAAGTGACTTGTAAGAGTTTTTGCGATATGCCACATTGCTATCATTGCATTTTTAATTCTTTTAATCCTGAGGAGTTCTTAGTCTACGCTTATGAAAAAGATTGTAAGATATTCGTATACCGTAATCCGGGACCCTATATTGAAGATGAAGTTGAAACGCCGGATGGAATGATGCATGCCGTAATTAAATATGGCGAACCTTATTTCGATTTATATTGCGATTATTCGAAGTTGACAGGTACCAACGGTTGGAATGATGGAGTTGGTTCCCCCACAGTTTCTAATGAATTCAAGCACTATTACACCCAGATGATCTGGCCCACATACTTTTGGCCTACTTATATGGTGACTTGTTCGCTTAATGGAGATTTACTCTATGACGCACGAGAATTTCTCGATGCGGCGGGATTTGATTATGGAGAAACTGCTGAGGTTACGGAACTTCCGGAAATAGAGGACAAGAACGACGTCTACTACAATCTCCAAGGTCTTAAGATAACACATCCCGAAAAGGGTAATCATTATATTCATAATGGTAAGATGATAATATTCTGACCACCAACCTAAAAATTAAGAGTGTAATCTTTAGACCACCAATCTAATAAATAAAGCGTTAATCTTCTGGCCAAGTCCATAAAATGACGCTATCCCCCAAAATTATTTTGCCAATTTTGTCACTCTCCCCCATTTTTAATCAACATTATAAACATCAGACCCAACCTACATCTTTGCAGGTTGGGTCTTATATATTTTTACAGGGTTGCAAGGTTTACAGGGTAGTGGAGATCTGCGAGAGGGCTTGAGTGATCTGCTCCTCGGTGGCTGTAAGTTTGGCCCGGCAGTGCTGCATCAGTTGCAGTGCGCGGGTGGTGTACTCTGCCAAGCGGTCTATATCGCAATCAGGTTGCTGCATAGCCGATACTATCTGCTCCAATTGCGCTATACCTTGCGAGTAGGTAAGTTTTTGTATTTCTTCAGGTAATTCCATATCTTTAGCCGTTTAATGACTTCGTGCTTATTCCTTAAGTTTCCACTCTACTCCACCCTTTGTATCCTTGACGTCAAATCCTAACGCGGCCAGACGATCGCGGATCAGGTCGGAGGTAGTCCAGTCTTTTGCATCTTTAGCATTCTTGCGGATATCCATCAGCAGGTCTACAGCACCCTCAAATGCTTCTCTACCTTTATCTCCGGAGGCTTCACCCCCCATGCGGATACCCATTATATCTACCAAGAATACCTCAAAGAGTTTCTTGAGACTTTCGATATCCTCCGCCGAAAGAGTAATCAGCCCGTCTGCAGCCTGATTTACAAATTTGCCCGCTTCGAAGAGAGTGGCTATTACCATCGGGGTATTGAGGTCATCGTTCATAGCATCGTATGCCTGAGCAAAAAAGTCGGGTAATTCCACGCTGCTCTTTTCTGCGGGTTTGAGATTTTGCAGGCGATTATAGATGTCGGTCATCTTTTCGAGCGCCTTCTCGGCAGCCTGCAGAGCGGCATTGGAGAAATCCATTGTTGAGCGATACTGAGCCTGGAGTATGAAGAAGCGGATCACCATAGGTGAGTAGGGTTGCTCGAGTTTGCTGTGATCACCGCTGAAGAATTGACCTAACGTGATGAAGTTATTATATGATTTACCCATCTTCTTACCTTCGATGGTAATCATATTATTGTGCATCCAGTATTTTACCGCTTCATGTCCCTGTGCGGCCACGCTCTGGGCGATCTCACACTCATGGTGCGGAAACATCAGGTCCATGCCACCCCCATGTATGTCAAATGTATCACCGAGATACTTCTCTCCCATAGTGGAGCATTCGAGATGCCAGCCCGGGAAACCTTCGCTCCAAGGTGAAGGCCAGTGCATGATATGCTCCGGTGAGGCTTTTTTCCAGAGAGCGAAATCCTGCGGATTACGCTTCTCCTGCTGTCCGTCGAGATTACGGGTGGTATTGTATAACTCCTCGATATTTCGACCGGAGAGTTTACCGTAATTGTGATCCTTGTTATACTTCTCGACATCAAAGTATACCGAACCGTCGCTGATATAAGCGTAACCGGCATCGAGAATCTTCTTTATATACTCGATCTGTTCGATGATATGACCCGATGCATGCGGCTCGATGCTGGGAGGGAGTACATTGAGGGCTTCCATATCATGATGGTACCGGTTGAGATAGTATTGCACTACCTCCATGGGCTCCAACTGCTCCAAGCGTGCTTTTTTGGCGATTTTATCCTCACCCTCATCGGCATCATGCTCCAGATGACCCACATCGGTAATATTACGCACATAGCGCACCTTATAACCCTGATGCTTGAGATAGCGATACAGGATGTCGAAGGTGATGGCCGGACGCGCATGACCCAGATGCGCATCGCCATAAACCGTCGGACCACACACGTACATCCCTACCATACCCTCATGAATAGGTTTAAACGGCTGCTTTGTGCGGGTCAATGTATTGTAGATATATAGTGTCTGATCCATTTGTAGTCTATCTTAACGGCCTCATCTGCAGGCCATATTATTAAAAGAGAAATTCAAGTTTTCAAATCTCGCGATTGCAAGATTTGAAAACTTGATATTTAATATTTCAAGTATGTAATTTATCAGTTGTTGCCGATAGCGCCGTTCTTGACATTACGGGGCTTGATCTCACCGAACTGTGCTTCATATTTCTTTACGTTGTCGGTAAGAGCAAACATGAGTTGCTTTGCATTCTCAGGGCTCATGATAAGACGGCTTACTACGGGAGCCTGAGGCATACCGGGAGCGGCAAAGATGAAGTCGATCAGAAACTCGTTGGGACCGTGACCGATCATGGCTAGGTTGCTATATTTACCGTCGGCTACTTCGGGACGGAGTTGAATCTGAAGTTGGTTTTTATTTTCTTGCTGGTTTGACATGATTTTTAATGTTTTTAATGTTTATTATTATACTCATAGTGTCACTATGAGTATCTGTTGCGAAGTTAATAAATTTTGGTCAATCTCCAAAATAGTTTTCTGAAATGCCGGAATATGTTCGGTTTATTCCGCAGGGTACAATACTTATATATCCGGCATCGAGAAGTGCCTGGTCGGTATCGGGATTCTCGGGTTCTTCATTTACAAATGTACCTGACAACCAATAGAAGGGGCGCCCGTATGGATCTATATACTCCTTGTACTCATCGCTCCAATGCCCTTTACATTCCACAGTCTGCTTCATCCCTTTTATATTCTCTGACTTGGGGGCATTTACATTTAGTGCCACTCCGGCGGGGAGACCCTTTTCCATCACTGTGCGTACTATCTTCTCTACGTATGGCATCATCGGGGCAAAGTCCGCTTCGGGCGAGTGGTCGCAAAGTGAAAACCCGATCGAGGGGAGATCGAATGCCGCACCCTCGAACGCTGCACCCATAGTACCTGAGTAGAGTACATTTATAGCGGCGTTGGAACCGTGATTTATACCGGTACACACCATATCGGGACGACGATCTTTAAGTATGGAGTGCATTGATACTTTTACACAATCTACGGGGGTACCGTTGACTGTATACCACTCTACGCCCGGTTCTTCAACTTTATATGAATCGAGAGGGGTGATGCGCAGTGGTTCGTTGACCGTAAGGGCCATAGATTTACCCGATTGGGGACCTTCGGGGCATACTGCCACTACATCGGCAAAGCCCGAAAGGAGTTTTGTGAGGTAATGCACACCGCGCGCGCGGTAGCCGTCATCGTTACTGACCAGAATGAGCGGTCGCTTCTTATTTTCCATAATTTATAATTTTTTACTTACCTGTTTTCTTAAACGTGTTATAATTCACTATATTTTTTCTTCCCCCTCAGATAGTAGTCGGCTATGATGCTACGCGAAGAGAGCGGATTTTTACTACCTTCCTCCGCCGGGTGATACAGATGTTTCATCTTACGATAGTCACCATGAGCCTTCAGGATAGCCTTAGCATCTCCCCACTCCCCTTTCAGTATAAACATTCCGAACGCCAGGGTATCCGCAAGACGACGGATAAAAATCTTCTTTCTTCCTTCGGCCGCAGGGAGGTTTTTATATAGTAGCAGCAGATTATTACGGAAGTTAAGATATGTCTTTTGCGGATTATGTTTAGGCAATGAGGCTCCTCCCACATGATACACGTATGTGTCGGTTATGGCCACCACCCTATACCCGGCCGCTATCATACGGCAACATAAGTCGATCTCTTCCATGTGGGCGAAAAAATCCTTATCGAGTCCACCTAAGCGCAGATATAAATCGGTATTTACCATAAGTGCGGCTCCTGTGGCCCAAGTGATATCCACCGGACTACCGTCATACTGACCGGTATCCACCTCCACGCTATCCATGATGCGGCCACGGCAATACGGGTAACCGAGATTGTCGAGATACCCGCCGGCCGCACCGGCGTATTCAAATTTATCTTTTTCGCGCCATGACCGTATTTTAGGTTGAGCAGCACCTACCTCGGGATGCGCTTCCATATAATCCAACATAGGCCTCCAGAATCCCGGTGTGGTCTCCACATCGCTATTCAACAGAATAGTATAGGGGTAACGGGTTTCGCGCAGAGCCCTGTTGTAACCTTCGGCAAACCCGAGATTAGAGTCAAACTCAAGGAGTTTGACCTGCGGATAATTATCTCTCACAAATTGCACAGAGTCATCGGTCGAACCATTATCAGCCACGATAAGGTCAGACTCCTCGGTGATGCAATCGCGTGAAGCCGAGGGGAGAAACTCCCGTAAGAGTTTGCTGCCATTCCAGTTAAGGATAATTATTGCCAGTTTCTTCATATCACTTCAATATACGCCCTAATAACCAACACTTAATCACTAATAACTAACACTTAATAACTAACACTTAACAACTAACCACCTCGCCTATCATAGTCTCAGCGCGGGAAGTGTCTATACCCAAGATTCTGACATCGGTGATAGTATTTAAGAGTTCCTCCTGTGCCGGTGCGATAATACGTATGTAATTATCAGTGAGTCCGGTCATCATTGGTATTTTCTCCCCTTGTGGGGTATCTTCTTCCGAATCCTTTATCAGATGTTCCCAAAGAACTTTGCGGGTTGTGCCTTGGAGAGAGAGCATGAACCGGTGCATCTTGTCATCTGATATTTCCTGCAGCGCATGCACTCTTTTATGGCGCTCTGCGGGGGCTACATTTTCGGCCTGCAGTTTGAGAGCGGCTGTACCCGGACGTTCGGAGTATGGGAATACATGCAACCGGGTTACTCCGAGTGAATCTATAAAGCCACGCGATTTTTCCCACTCTTCTTCGGTCTCGCCTCTGGCTCCGGCTATCACATCCACTCCGATAAAGGCATCGGGTATCAGATTGCGGATTAGCGATATACGCTGAGCAAAGAGTTCTGTTACATATCGACGGTTCATCAATTTTAATACCCGGTCCGAACCCGATTGTAGCGGTATATGGAAGTGCGGCATAAACGCTCTCGACTCAGTGGCTATCCAGCGTATTATCTCCTCGGTAAGAAGATTGGGTTCTATGCTGGATATGCGGTAACGCTCTATCCCCTCTACCGCATCGAGTGCCTTAAGGAGATCAAGAAATTTCTCACCCGTATCACCGCCAAACTCCCCGATATTAACACCGGTGATAACTATCTCTTTCCCTCCGGCCGCTGCAACTGACTCAGCCTGCTCTACCAGGTCAGCAATGCGACCCGACCGCGAACGACCGCGTGCGAAGGGTATGGTGCAATATGTGCAGTAGTAGTCGCATCCATCCTGCACCTTGAGCCAGTATCGTGTACGGTCACCACGCTCACATGAGGGTGAGAAAGTACGTATCTCAAGAGATTCAGTTGATACTTTAAGCGGGGAGTGTGTTGACTCCCACTTGTCGAGATACTCTCCGATACGGAGTTTCTCGTTAGAACCCAACACTATGTCCACACCCTCTATTTCGGAGACCTCATCAGGTTTTAACTGAGCATAGCATCCGGTGACAACAATAGTGGCGTCGGGCCATTTGCGCACCAACCGGCGTATCAGCGACCTCGCTTTTTTATCAGCCATCTCAGTAACCGAACAGGTATTGACCACACACAGATCAGGGGTTTCGCCGGCTCGCGCACGACGGAATCCGCGATCAGCAAGAATTTTACCGATTGTAGAGGTCTCTGCAAAGTTGAGTTTACACCCTAAGGTGAAAAATGCGGCTTTTGGCGATATATATTCGGGAGTCATGAATATTTAATATTTTCGCCCCTCTATACTCAAGATTAGGCATCCGGTGCATTTGACAGCATCAACTTATATCTGGCATAGGGGGAGATAATTCTATGAATACAATAGTCAAAAAAGGGGACTTAGCCACCTCTAAATAGCGAAATATAGTGCAAATGTACAAAAAATTAGTGAAAATATTGACATCGGCTTTTTGAAGTATTATCTTTGTGCGCGAATATATTAAGATGAAAAAAGGAAAGGAAGTAAAAATTTCATATTGGGCCGCTCACGCCACCACAATTGTGACAGTGTCGCTGGTATTGCTCATTATCGGGATGATAGCCCTTATAGGTATATCCGCCCGCAGAGAGACTACACGCATACGCGAGAGTCTGGAGATAAGTGTAGTTATGGCTGATAGCGTAAGCGACAGTAGTGCCGCTGCGATCGCCGGTAATCTTAAGGCGCTCCCTTATTGTCGCAACGTAGAGTTTATCTCCAAGGCTAAGGCTATGGAGATGTGGAAAATGGATACCGGTGAGGATCTGGAGGCTCTCTTCGGTGTAAACCCCCTTTCGCCCGAAATTTCTTTTACGTTACCGGAGAGTTATTCGGCACGCGATTCGATTACTAAAGTATGTAAGGCTCTCAACGCTATCCCCGGTGTGGAAAGTGTGGCTACACCCGAAAGTGCTGTAGTAGATGCTATGAACAGCAATATCGCCCGCCTTTCGATCATACTCGGTGCGGTAGCCGTAGCAATGCTTCTTATCTCCTTTGTCCTGATTAATAATACTGTGCATCTTACCATCTATGCGCGTAGATTTATTATCCACACCATGCAACTGGTAGGCGCGACCAACGGCTTCATACGTCGACCTATAGTTTTGCGCAACATGTATGCCGGATTGCTGGCCGGATTAGTGGCCGCTGCCATACTGGCTGTCGTACTTGCTTCGGCACCGGAATTCGGATTTTCCGACTTATCCACTTATATTCCTTGGGAATATTTTGGCATTGTGGCGGTTGGATTGGTTATTGCCGGTGGAGCAATATGCGCCGCAGCCGCACTGATAGCCACTTCGAGATACCTGAACCGCGATTATCACCAACTGGTATTGGCGCGATAAGAGTAAAGAAGCGGTAAGGTCAACATATATCATCCCACTAATAATCTTATTATGAACAATTCTCAAAATAAATCTCAGAATAACAATCGCATCTTTCCCAAAGCCAATCTGCTGATGATGGCCGGCTGCCTGCTGATGATAATCATAGGTTTTTTGCTTATGAGTGGTGGTGCGAGTTCGATCGAGGGTGGCTTTAACCCTGATATATTCTCTTTCAGACGTATTGTTTTAGGACCCACCATTGCGTTTCTCGGATTCTTATGTATGGCCTTTGCCATAATCGTCAATCCGTCCCGACGCAAAAAGAATAATGATGGAGAAAAGGAGATCACCGATAAGTAATCCCCCCATATACATATATGCCCGATACCTAATACTTAATCACTGATACTTAATCACTGATACTTAATCACTGATACTTAATCACT
>CAMWNR010000021.1 GCA_947175665.1 uncultured Porphyromonadaceae bacterium | reverse complement strand
GTGTTGGTTCGTCGCTGATGTACGACTCTCTGGCAATGTGGGGATTCAAAAATATCATTCACGTTCCCGAGCAGGATATTCAGGATGGTAACTTCCCCACCGTTGTATCTCCCAATCCTGAAAATGCCGAGGCTATGACCCTTGCGATCAAGAAGGCTCAGGAAACCGGTGCAAGTCTGGTACTCGCCTCCGACCCGGATGCCGACCGTATAGGTCTTGTAGTCCGTGATAAGAATGGCAACTATCAATTGGTAAACGGTAACCAGATCGTAATGATCTTCCTTTACTATCTCATTACCCGTAATGTAGAACTTGGCAAGATTCAAGGCAACGAATACTGCGTTAAGACCATTGTTACCACCGAGACTATCAAACGTATCGCTGACGCCAATAATGTGAAGTGTTATGACTGCTACACAGGATTTAAGTGGATTGCAGATGTAATGCGCAATCTCGAAGGTGAAGCGCGTTATCTCGGCGGTGGTGAAGAGAGTTATGGATTCCTCGCAGAGACTTTCTGTCGCGATAAGGATTCTGTATCTGCTATTTCACTGATGTGCGAAATCGCTGCATGGGCTGCCGAGAAGGGTCTGGATATCTACGAACTCCTCATCGACATCTATGCTCAATACGGTTTCTCTCGCGAGCGCGGTGTGAGCGTGGTACGTCCCGGCAAGACCGGCGCTGACGAAATCGTACAGATGATGAAGGATTTCCGCGCTAATCCTCCCAAGGAGATTGCCGGTTCGCCGGTTGTTACCGTCAAGGATTACGCTGACCTGAACTGCACCAATCTTAAGACAGGCGAAGTTGAAAAGATGAACTTCCCCACTACAAGCAACGTACTTCAGTTCTTTACCGAAGCGGGCGATAAGATCTCTATCCGTCCTTCAGGTACCGAACCTAAAATCAAGTTCTATATCGAGGTTCGCGAGGATATGCCCTCTAAAGATGAATATGAGACTACTGTAGAGAAGGCCGATAAGAAGATCGACCGCGTACTCGAAGATCTCGGTGTGAAATAACCATACTACACACAAGTTATCAGATAAAATGGTGTGTCGCAGTTGCGACACACCATTCTTCACATCTACCCTGATTCTTACTGAATAATGGATAATTATTCCGGTGCCGGACGCTTCGCGCCCTCCCCTTCGGGACCGATGCATCTCGGCAATATATTTACCGCTCTTATATCCTGGCTCGATGCCGGCTTCAGACACCAACGGCGCATACTTCGCATTGAAGATCTCGATCCGCAACGTTCCAAATATGAATATGCCCGCCGGATTGAAGATGATCTGGAGTGGCTCGGTCTGCATTTTGATGAGGGGGGACTTGACGACATCGGTGATTACGGCCCATACTCTCAGAGTAAACGCCATGATATTTATCAGACTATTCTGGATAGATTATGCAGCATGGGGATTGTGTACCCGTGCAGATGCACGCGCGCTGAGTTGAGAATGACCCAAGCACCACACGCATCTGACGGTAGAGCGCTATACCCCGGCACCTGCCGCCCTGAAAGACTGCCTTATACCTACGGGCCTATACCTCACCTCCCGGATCTCAAACATTCTCTCAGGTTATATATTCCGGATATGGAAATCGAATTTACCGATATTGTATTCGGCCACCAATCTATCAACATAGCCTCTGAGTTTGCCGACATATTACTGCGTCGCGCCGATGGTGCATGGGCCTACCAGTTGGCGGTTGTGGCAGACGATGCACTGATGGGGATATCGACCGTAGTACGCGGTTCGGACCTGCTATCATCAGCCGCCCCGCAGATATATCTGCACAGACTCTTAGGGTTTACACCTCCGCAGTTCCTGCACGTGCCGCTACTCTGCAATAGCCAGGGGCGCAGACTCTCCAAACGTGACAGTGACCTTAATCTGAACGTACTGAGAGATAAATATCCCCCGGAATCGATAATAGGATACCTCGGCTACCTCGCCGGAATAAACCCCACCTGCGATCCTGCCACCCCCGCAGATCTGCTTAATGTATACTCTCCTCAACTGATTCCGCGCACACCAACCATAATCATCCCCGATAAAATAGTAATATAATAAAATCCGAAATATGGCAAAGGTTACTTGGAAAGCCGGCACTATGGTATATCCGGCTCCCGCTGCTATCGTAACATGCGGTGACTCTCCGCAAAACTGGAATATGCTTACAGTGGCCTGGACCGGTACAATCTGCACTAATCCGGCCATGCTTTATATAAGCGTACGCCCGGAAAGATTCTCCTATCCTCTAATATTGGAGAATATGGAGTTTACGCTAAATCTTACCACCGCGCAGATGGCCCGGGCTACCGATTGGGTCGGAGTGCGCTCCGGAAAGGATTATAACAAATGGGAAAAGACCGGCCTGACACCTCTCCCCGGTGAGATGGTCAAATCACCAGTGATAGAGGAATCACCCCTCGCTATAGAGTGCAGGGTGAAGGAGATTCTACACCTTGGCAGCCATGATATGATGATTGCAGACGTATTATGTGTACGCGCTGACGACAGATACATCGACCCCGAAACGGGTGCCTTTTCTCTTAAAGATGCAGGTATTATGGCATACGTACACGGCGGATATTATGCACTCGGCGAACTTCTCGGCACGTTCGGATTTTCTGTAAAAAAGAAACGTTGATCTCTCGCCAAGTGCATGCACACCGCTCGAATCCCCAAAAACTAACCCAATAATTTGCTCATTCGCTCAAGGTTGAGTAATTTTGTTGTAACATGAAACTAAACTCTAATCTTAATAACGCTGTTCGTAGCGCTAAGGCCTCGTCAGGACCCAATAAAATCGTCAAGTGGCTATGGGTCTCTTTTCTCGGGCTCGGATTTATTATCGCCTTGTTACTCCTCTTGATTTACAATGGAGTTATCGGATATATGCCTCCTATTGAGGAACTTGAGGATCCTCACGATAAACTTGCATCGGTAGTATATGCCTCCGACGGTACCACCGAACTGGGGCGCTACTTCTTCGGTGCGGGCAATCGCGTCTACAACGATTATGAGTCGCTGTCACCGCATGTGATCGATGCTCTGATCGCTACCGAAGATGCGCGATTCCTGCATCATAGCGGTATTGACTTCATGGCTCTCGGCCGCACGATGGTCAAGACCCTGCTGCTGCGCGATAAATCTTCGGGCGGTGGCTCGACTATCACTCAGCAGTTGGCCAAACAATTATATTCGCAGCCATCATCCAATATGTTTAAGCGCGCTCTGCAGAAACCTATCGAATGGATGATTGCCATCAAACTGGAGCGTTTCTATACTAAGGATGAGATAATGAATATGTATCTCAACCGTTTTGACTTCCTTAATAACGCCGTAGGTATCAAGACGGCGGCAAATGTATATTTCGGCAAAGAGCCGGGCCAACTTACCGTACCCGAGGCTGCAATGCTGATAGGAATGCTTAAAAATCCCTCTTACTACAACCCCTTACGCCATCCGGAAAGAGTGTTGGGTCGCCGCAATACGGTTATTGATCAGATGGTTAAGGCCGGTTACCTCTCTTCTGCCGAAGCGGAAACTTATAAGGCTCAACCTCTCGGACTCGATTACCACAAGGTAGACCATCGCGAGGGGGGCGCTCCCTATCTCAGAGAGGAGATACGCAGACTTATGACCGCCAAAAAACCTGAGCGCCCTGACCGCTCCAATTATTCTTCCGAACTCGCTTACAACATAGCCTACGGCACCTATACCACCGATTCTACCCAATGGGAAGATAACCCCCTGTATGGCTGGATTATCAAGAATCCTAAACCGGACGGCTCATATTATAATCTTTACACCGATGGATTACGTATTTACTCTACCATCGACACCCGTATGCAACAGTATGCTGAAGAAGCCGTAAACCAACACTTAGGCGGATACCTGCAGCCTGCTTTTAATGCCGAGAAGCGCGGCTCGGTATTAGGTCCTTACTCATCAAACTCACAGGAGATTTCTACCGAGGGGGCGCGACGCCTTATCAAGCAGGCCATGAAGCAGACCGAACGCTACCGCGTCATGAAAGCCAACGGTGCCTCTGAGGCCGAGATCGAGTCGGCCTTTCATCAGAAATATACTATGGATGTATTCGCTTATGTAAAGGAAAATGGCAAGATAGTGCCGGGGTCCAAGACCGTGACGATGTCTCCTTACGATTCTCTACTTTACATGAAGTCTATATTACGCACCGGACTGATGTCTATGGATCCTGTCACCGGATATGTAAAAGCATACGTAGGCGGCCCGGATTTCACATACTTCCAGTATGATATGGTGAGCAGAGGTAAAAGACAGGTCGGATCTACCGCCAAACCGTATCTATACGCTATGGCTTTTGAGCAGGATTATGACCCGTGCGACAGATTTCTGAATGCTCAACCCAACTTCGGTGGCTGGAAACCCCGCAACTCCGGCGCCTCGCGTATAGGCGAAATGGTTGACCTGCGTTGGGCTCTTACCACATCAAACAACTGGATATCGGCTCGCGTCATCGATGCGCTTAAAGTGCCTAACTTTGTCAATAAACTCCGTCTGTACGGTATCTCCGGTTTTCTTACACCGAATGCCACATTGGCGCTCGGCTCTTTTGACGCTTCGATTAAGGAGATGGTAGGCGGATACTCCACTTTTGCAAATAAAGGTATCCGTGTTGATCCTGTATATGTAACCCGTATCGAAGATAATCAGGGCAACGTAATCTACTCCCCCACCGCTCACCGCACCGAGGCTCTCTCGGAAAATGCCACATACAAGATAGTCTCCGTACTCTTTGATGTGGTTGACAAGGGTACAGGCCGCGGACTGCGCGGATCGTATGGTATCAATGCCCAGATGGGTGGTAAGACCGGTACTACAAACTTCAACTCCGATGCATGGTTTATGGGCTTCACTCCCGACCTGGTGACAGGAGTGTGGGTAGGTGGTGAAGAACGTTACATACACTTCAACTCCATGACTTACGGTCAAGGTGCCAAAGCGGCTCTCCCCATCTATGGTCTCTATATGAAAAAGGTTTACTCCGATCCCAAACTCCCATATTCGCAAGACGCGAAGTTTGAGTTTCCTGAAGATTTCACCCCTTGCGGTCACCGCTCGTGGGGAGAATCGACACGCACTTCGGATGATGAAATAGAAGCAGTGGAAGGTATATTTGATTAATTCCAAATATGCTTAAAAATCGCTCAAAATAGTTGGGAAATCGGAAAAATTGCTTAATTTAGCAGTCAAACACAAAAACATAAATTTCTAATCTTATTTTTACCCATGGAAAAAGTACTGAAAATTCGCGACCTCACTCTTCGTGACGGACAGCAATCACTCTTCGCTACCCGTATGAAGCAGGAGAACATCGATGCTCTTCTCCCTCTTTATCGCGATGCAAAATTCTACATTATGGAAGTCTGGGGCGGTGCAGTACCCGACTCTGTGATGCGTTACCTCGGAGAATCTCCGTGGGATCGCCTCCGTGCTTGTTCGAAAGAGATGAAGGGTATCTCTCTTCTTTCCGCTCTTTCTCGCGGTCGTAACCTCTTCGGGTATGTACCTTATCCCGAATACGTGCTTGAAGGCTTCTACAAAGAGGCTATTAAGAATGGTCTTAACGTGATGCGTATCTTTGATGCGCTCAATGACATCAATAATATCAAGGGTTCCATACGCATGATCAATGACCTCGGCGGTATCGCCGACGCCGCTGTCTGCTATACAGTTGATCCTAAAGAGGAGGCTCCTGCCGCTCCTGCCAAGAAGAAAGGTTTCTTCGCGCGCCTTTTCGGTGGCTCTGATCCCGTGCCCGCAGCACCTGAAAAGATCTTTACCGATGAGTACTTTGTAGAAAAGGCTAAAGAGATGGAGCGTCTTGGTGCCAAGATGATCACCCTTAAGGATATGGCCGGCCTGGTAAATCCCTCGCGCATATTCTCGCTTATGCCTAAATTGAAACACGCCCTCAGCGTACCCGTGGATTTCCACACACACTGTACTCCGGGTTATGGTCTTGCATCCGTGCTTACCGCTATCATCAAGGGTGTTGATATAGTAGATACCAACATCTGGTGGTTTGGTGGTGGCTCTGCCGCTCCGGCTATCGAACTCGTATGGATCTTCTGTCAGAAACTCGGCATTCAGGTTGACGTGAATATGGATGCAGTGGCTAAGATACGTACTCAACTTAAAGATGCCCGTAAGGCTCTGGCTGCATTTGACCTCAACAAGGATAAGTGGCCTAACGACTTTGACGAGTATTACAAGAATATGCCTGCCGAAATCGATGCCGAGTTTGATAAGGCTATTAAGGCTGCTACCGAAAATCGCGAAGAGGATCTTCTCGCAGCATGCCACAAGATTGAGGCTTACTTCGGATTCCCCAAACCCAACGAACTCGTCAAGAATGCCGAAGTACCCGGTGGTATGTACTCCAACATGGTGGCTAATCTTCGCCAACTCAATGCCGAAGATGTGCTCAACGAGGCTATGGCTCTCATCCCGAAGGTGCGTCGTGATGCCGGTCTGGTACCCTTGGTTACCCCCACTTCTCAGATCGTAGGTTCGCAGGCCGTGGCGCTCGCTCTCGACCGTCGTAAAGGGGCTCCCGATTATACCAACAAGAACAATCAGTTTGTATCGCTCGTAAAGGGTGAGTACGGCACTACTCCGGTACCCGTAGATCCCGCATTCCGCGAGAAGATTACCGGTTCACCGGTTGAGACTCCCTACAATGTGGATTCTTATCGCAAACCCGCTAACCCGGAACTCCCCGAATTCGGTGGTGTAAAACTTGCTCAGGATGATGAGGAATACCTCCTCCTCCAATTGCTCCCCGCTGTAGCCACCGGCTTCCTCAAGAACAAACGCAAAGCCGAGTATGAAGCGGCTGCAGCCAACGCTGCTCCTGTCGCTGCAGAGGAGAAAAAAGAAGAAGCACCCAAGCAGGTTATTACAGGTCCTACCCTCAAGGCTCCTATGGGCGGTACAGTCATTGAAATCCTCGTTAAACCGGGCGATACCGTCAAGATGGGTCAGAACGTACTTGTATACGAAGCCATGAAGATGGAGAATGACCTTGCATCTGAGGTAGAAGGTACCGTAAAACGTATCCTTGTAGCACCCAACGATGTAATCGCTACCGACCAACCCATCATCGAATTTGAATAATAACTTCAAAACCCCAATATCCCCCATATCGGGAATACACCATCAGAGGCTGCACTGTAATTTACAGTGCAGCCTCTATATTTTATAAATACTCAGTTAACTATGCTCGGCAACAATCTCCCGCATCATGTAAGTCCTTATTCTGTACCTTTCTACTCTTTTCAATATTCACCTTATCGCCGGTGGTTAATCTGGTTTTGTAGGTACTTTTCAACACACTGACAATAGGATCAGATAAACTTAAGTAGGCGTTATTATGGCTGGAGAATAAACGAAATATCGACCTGGGACACTGATATTGGCCCGGGTTGATATTTTAAAGTATCCGATACATTCGCCTCGTTGGAGAGGTTGAATTATGGTTTGTTTGAAACCCAAAGGCGTTCTCGCAATAAAATTTCGTCGTTCTTTCGTTATTTAAGGCATCTACAGTAATAAATTGGCAACCAGATTGTCGATATTTAGCATAAGTATCAGCCACAAGATCTATTATCATAGAACCAATTCCCATGCTCTGATAGTCCTTTGACGTCCCAAGATGACCTATATTTATCGCAGGGTATGATGATTGGCGGTTAATAAAATCCGCAACATCCTCATCAGTCTCTAACCTCAAATCTTCAATAAAATCTTCTTTCTCTGTTTGACTACCAATCATCAGCGCATCATTCATAAGAGTAAATGCGGCTACAATTTCCCCGGAATTTATGAACACAGTGTATGCTGATAGATAACGACGCTGCACACACTCTTTGACCTCTAAATGGAAGAAATCATCAAGGGCTTTTACGCCACACGAAAACGCAGACATATTTTCATAGTCTGCGTCATTCATTAATCTTATTTGAATTTGGGATTTAATATCCAAGAAGCGGGTTCTTTCCTCCACAATTTGCAATTATTCGGTTGGCATTTGCTTCTGTACGAGCTTTACGCTCTGCATTGCGATGTCGTTCTTCTGCATTAAAATCCCCCCTGAGATGTTTCTCAAGGTTACAACGGAAACGAGCGACATCATCTCGATCCATTGGAGGATTAGGAATTGAACGTATCATAGCATTAACTTATTATTTACGCAAAGTTACAACATTTTATTTAATTCCCACAAACTTTTGATGAAGTAATTTACTATTCTTTATTTATAAGTAAGTAATGAAAATTAAACGATACTAACTTACTAATGAACATTTGGATTAGCACTAATGTTCATGGACAATAACAAGTACATAAAGAATATGAGAAGAATGAAATATATAATTAGAAGTAATACTTTGGTCCTTAGGATTAGCGAATGGACGTATACTTACAACCTAATTACAACCTTTAAAGGGTGTACTTGAGTTAATGCTTACCGCATCCCGGAACCTATAGAGAGATAATCACTACAAACGTGCAGATGGTGGTGGTTAAATGGAAAAGAGGTTGCGCCGGTATATCGTCACAACCTCTTTCGGATTTTTCTTTTACTATCAGTACCCGATTACTTTTTTGAAGAGCGGTTACCGTAACGGCTACGGAACTTATCAACACGACCGGCAGTATCCACGAGTTTCTGCTTACCGGTAAAGAAGGGGTGTGATGCACTTGTGATTTCAAGTTTTACAAGGGGGTATTCCTTGCCATCAATCTCGATAGTCTCACGTGACGCAACTGTACTGCGAGTGATAAAGATTTCGTCGTTTGACATATCTTTAAATACTACCTCGCGATAGTTAGCGGGATGAAGATCTTTTTTCATTTTAATTTTCTGCAGTTAAAATTATTTTTTCTTTATAAGAATCCCTATTGCCTCATAGCATTAGCGGAAGCAGAGCCAATCAGCATTCGGAATCCCTCAACTTAGCGTAGCAGGTCGCGATCCCACTACATTCGGCTTGCAAAATTAATAATTTTTTCTCAATCCACAAAATATTTTGACTTTAAGAAACCGTTCTGAAACCGTTGAGAAGACTTGAGTTTAAGAAACTGCCGAATGTTAAGTCGAAATTATAGTCGAAATCAGAGTCGAAATTAAAGTCGATATCTGTATAAAATATTGATGCCCGCTGAGTCTGAGACTTCGGCGGGCATCGATATTTGCAGTATGATCTGTGGTCTGATCTATCTGAGTTTTGTCAACATTTATGACTAATCAATCGTCATCAAGCCATAAAGGCGAGGATTATCACCTGAGCCACTATCACGCGCATAAACATTGTGAGCGGATATACTGTGGAGTAGGCTACTGCAGGAGCATCGTTATTTCCGACCTTGTTGGCGTATGCCAATGCGGGGGGATCTGTGTAGTTACCGCTCAGCATACCTATAATCTGCAGGTAATTCATCTTATATTTGCCGCGCGCAAGAATACCCACCACCATTAGCGGTATGAACGTTATCGCAAAACCGTAACCCACCCAGCGGGCACCCTGCACATTAAATACAGTATCCGCGAAGTTGGCTCCGGCCGCAATTCCTACCGATGCAAGGAAGAGGCATATACCGATCTCGCGCAACAGTAGATTTGCTGATGAGTTGGTATAAGTTACCAGGTGTATCTTGGTACCGAAAGCACTCAAAAGGATCGCCACTACAAGCGGTCCGCCTGCGAGACCGAGTTTCATCGGTACCGACATGCCGGGGAACTGCAACGGTATCGAACCAACAAGAATACCGAGAAATATACCGATAAACATTGTGATGAGATTCGGCTCGTTAAGACGCTTCATTGAGTTGCCGAGTTTGGATGCAACCGAATTGATGTCATCGAGTTTACCTACCACTGTGATACGGTCACCCATCTGCAAGCGGATATTGGGCGATGCAAGCAGATCCACACCGGCACGATTCACACGGGTCACATTCAGACCGTAAGCAGTACGCATGTGGAGCGAACCTAATTTCGCACCGTTATACTCAGTCTTGGTCACGATAATACGGCGTGATACGATGGGACCTTTATCCATCTCCCACTGCTTCTCTACCTTCGGTCCGATAAAGCGTGTAAATACCTCTTCATCTTTTATCGAGCAGATAATAAGCACCAGATCATTCATCTCCAATACATTGTCGGCAGTAGGTATGATCGATGTGCCATCGGGTTTCTCTATGCGTGACACTACAAAATCCGCCGATATAAGAGTGTGGAGTTTACGGATGCTCAGACCCTCTATAAGATCGTTGGTAACTCGATAAGTCACACGATGCGGTGCCATAAGCGATGCCTTCTTATCATCCTCGATCTCATTTATCTCCTTCTCCACATCTATCTTGAATATCTTGCGCAAGATAATCATGGTCAGTATTATACCTATCACCCCTAAGGGATATGCAGCCGCATAACCCATCGACATCTGCTGACTTACGTTGTATGCGTCGCTTTGCACCTGGAGTACAGTCTGCTGCGCAGCACCAAGACCCGGAGTATTGGTAACCGCACCGCTCATGATACCTACCAACTCCTGAATAGAAGTGGTACCTTCGGCACCCCCCTGCAGGAAGTAGATGGCAAGCATTACCACTACATTCAGTCCGATACCTGTCATGGCGAGACCGTTCATGCGTATACCCCCCTCTTTAAATGAAGAGAAGAAACCGGGACCTACCTGCATACCGATAGAAAAGATGAAAAGAATCAAGCCGAACTCTCGCAAAAAATGAAGAGTATCAGCCTGCACGGAGTAACCTAAATGACCCATGAGCAAACCTACAAACAATACAAAGGTAACGCCTAATGAGACTCCGAAAATCTTGATTTTGCCCAAATATATACCGGCAAAAATCACAAATGAGTACAACAGTATCGTATTTGCCAATGATACTGTTTTTGGCGATAGCAATTCTATAAGCCAATCCATTTTTATTTAATTTTTGTTATATAAATATGTAGAAACTTCCTAAATTTGCATGGGGAAACGCTTTTTGCCTTTTCCCGTCTTTCTGCACGGCATACCTTTTTTGGCTGTGCCGGCAAAACAAAGTGCAAAATTACAAAAAAAAGATTAAATAAGTAAATGAAAAAGATCAAAGCAGCAATTATCGGTTATGGCAATATCGGCCATGCCGCTCTTGAAGCCCTCCTCGAAGCCCCTGATTTTGAAGTAGCAGGTATCGTGCGCCGTGACCCCTCTGATCGCGCCGGTATACCTGAAAATATAAAGGTTGTAGGCTCTATTACCGAATTGGAGCGCCCGGATGTAGCCATTCTTGCCGGCCCTACCCGCAGCATCGAGGCTACGGCCAAAGAAGTTCTTGCTCTTGGCATCAATACAGTAGATAGTTTTGATATTCACGGTCAGATACCTGCCCTGCGCAAATCTTTAGGCGAAGCGGCTAAGGCAGCAGGCGCTGTAAGCGTGATTTCCGCCGGTTGGGATCCGGGTAGTGATTCGGTAGTGCGTACGCTTATGGAGGCTATCGCGCCTAAGGGTATTACTTACACTAATTTCGGCCCCGGCCGTTCTATGGGTCATACCGTTGCCGTCAAGGCTATCGAGGGTGTGAAAGATGCTCTCTCCATGACTATCCCCGTAGGCACCGGTATACATCGCCGTATGGTGTATGTAGAACTCCTCCCCGGTTATGACTTGGCCACAGTCGCCGCCAACATTAAAGCCGACCCTTACTTCTCTTCTGATGAAACTCATGTGATTGAAGTTGACTCGGTAGATGCACTTAATGACGTAGGCCACGGTGTCAATCTCGTACGCAAGGGTGTTTCGGGCAAGACCCATAATCAGTTGCTCGAATTTGATATGAAGATCAATAATCCGGCTCTTACCGGTCAGGTACTCGTATGCGTTGCGCGCGCCACAATGCGTCTGCAACCCGGATGCTACACTATGATTGAGATCCCCGTGGTAGATCTTCTCCCCGGCGACCGCGACTATTGGGTGGCACACCTCGTATAATCGCAATATTAAGCATTTTACAAACATATTCACATAGCGAGAGGGTGAGTCTATCATATTAAGACTCACCCTCTTACTATATACTTCTGACTTTATACTATCACTATTTGTACATTTACGGCATACTAACAGGCAAGGCAATATTACTCCATCAACTTGCGGTAACGTATGCGGTGGGGGGTATCGATTACACCATCGCGCTTCTTGCGATATTCCTCATAGTCGCTGTATGATCCTTCGTAATATGTAACTTTTGAGTCACCTTCAAAGGCGAGGATATGGGTAGCGATTCGGTCGAGAAACCAACGGTCATGGCTGACTACGACAGCACACCCGGCGAAGTTTTCCAGACCCTCCTCCAGAGCACGCAGAGTATTTACATCTATATCATTGGTAGGCTCGTCGAGCAAGAGCACATTCCCCTCCTCTTTAAGAGCCATAGCGAGATGCAGGCGGTTTCGTTCACCACCGGACAGTACTCCTATCTTCTTTTCCTGATCCGCACCGGTGAAGTTAAATTTGGAGAGGTATGCGCGAGCATTCATATCTCTGCCACCCATACGGAAACTCTCTACTCCCTGGGAGATTACCTCATATACACTCTTCTCGGGAGACAGATCCTTATGATTCTGGTCTACATAGGCTATCTTTACAGTCTCACCTACTTCAAAATCACCTTTATCCTGCTTTTCGAGACCCATGATGAGTTTAAAGAGAGTTGTTTTACCGGCACCGTTAGGTCCGATCACACCCACTATACCGTTAGGGGGGAGCATGAAGTTGAGACCATCAAAGAGTACCTTATCACCAAAGGCCTTACCTAAATCTATCGCTTCGATAACCTTGTTGCCCAGGCGCGGACCGTTGGGGATATAAATTTCCAATTTCTCCTCGCGCGCTTTCTGGTCTTCGTTTAGCAATTTATCATAACTGCTCAGGCGCGCCTTACCTTTGGCCTGACGCGCTTTGGGAGCCATACGTACCCATTCCAACTCTCGCTCCAGAGTCTTGCGACGTTTTGAGGCTTGCTTCTCCTCCTGTGCCATACGCTTTGTTTTCTGGTCAAGCCATGAGGTATAGTTACCTTTCCAGGGTATACCCTCTCCGCGATCCAGTTCGAGTATCCACCCGGCTACATGATCGAGAAAGTAGCGGTCGTGGGTGACTGCGATAACTGTGCCGGGATACTGCTGCAGATGCTGCTCCAACCAGTCTATTGACTCCGCATCAAGATGGTTGGTGGGCTCATCGAGCAGGAGTATGTCTGGCTGTTGCAGCAGCAATCGGCATAGAGCCACACGTCGGCGCTCACCGCCCGAAAGGGTTGCAATCTTCTGGTCATCAGGGGGACAACGCAGAGCATCCATCGCGCGCTCCAATTTATTGTCAATGTTCCACGCATCGGTGGCATCGAGTTTATCCTGCAGAGCAGCCTGACGGTTTATGAGTTGCTCCATCTTGTCAGGATTTTCGAGCACTTCGGGATCAGCAAAGGCATTGTTGACCTCATCATATTCCTTAAGAAGTTGCATAATAGGGGCTACACCCTCCTCTACCACTTCTTTTACAGTCTTATCGGGATCAAGTTTCGGTTCCTGCTCCAGATAACCTACCGAATAACCGGGCGAGAACACTACTTCACCCTGATAACTCTTGTCGAGGCCTGCTATAATCTTAAGCAGAGTGGATTTACCGCTACCGTTAAGACCGATGATGCCAATCTTGGCTCCATAGAAGAATGAAAGATATATATTTTTCAGAATCTGTCTCTGCGGAGGTATAATTTTACTCACACCTACCATAGAGAATATAATTTTCTTATCGTCGCTCATAATTTAAGTGAGTAATCAAATTTTAAAGGGTATTATATTACTTGGTTCGGTAGCCGCAACGCACTTTACCTTTCTGAATATTCATCAGTTTGGAACGTATCATCTGTTTGCGTATCCCTGAAATGTGATCGGTAAATACCTCTCCGAGCAGGTGATCAAACTCATGTTGTATGATACGGGATGCAAAACCGCGGAACTCCTCTTCGTGCGGCTCAAAATTCTCATCAAGCCATTTGAGACGTACATGTTCGTAGCGTTTTACATTTTCGTTCACTCCGGGGATAGAAAGACAACCTTCCGGACGACTTACCTCTTCTTCATCTTCAATCACTTCAAGTTCGGGATTGATCAGTACGAGTTTAAAATCCTTACACTCCGGGAAATCATCGGCAAGCGGCGAACCGTCTATTACGATAAGCGAGATGGATTTACCGATCTGAGGGGCAGCGAGTCCAACTCCATCGGAGTTATACATTGTTTCCCACATATTATCTATCAATTGCTTCAGATCGGGATAATCGGGGGTTATATCCTCGGTCTCCTCACGGAGTACCGGATGACCGAGAAGGTATACTGGTAATATCATATTTATTATAATTTTTTATCTTATTAAGGGTATCAGGCTAAATCTAATATTATAGATTGAAGGGCGTATTGAGACCGGATGAACGGGAATCGAGCCAACCGGTGAGTATGAGGGTTGCAGCCATCTTGTCGGCAAGTGATTTATCCTGCCGGGCACTTCGCTTTAGCCCCCCTTCTATCATAGCCCTGTGTGCTATCGAGGAAGTAAATCTCTCATCAAAACGCTCCACCGCCATAGCAGGCATTTCGAGCGAGAGTTTGCGCAAAAACGGCTCGATATAGCGTGCGCTCTCAGAGTCTTCTCCACGCATTGTCTTCGGCAGACCTACCACTATAAGGTCTACCCCCTCGCGCGGACAATAATCTTTAAGAAAATCCATCAGATCACATGTACGCACCGTAGGGAGACCGTTGGCGGATATTCTCAATATATCGGTCACGGCAATACCACATCGTTTCCTGCCATAATCTATTGCAAGTACTCTTCCCATACCTACAAAGTTACAAAATTTTTCTATAACTTACCAACACTTTATCAATCCCCCCTCTCACTCATACCGGTATTCGATATAAGGATTGTAGATCTCATAAGCCTTACACGAGCAACGACTCTAAACTTGAGAAATCCCCAGATAGATCCTTGGGAAAGATTATTACACCACTATTATATTCCCCTCCAATAATATCAGAGTGTCACAAGAGTTGCGCAATTAATTATAAGTAGCCAATAAAAAAGGGGTTAACCATAGTTTTTTTAGTTCATTCGAATTGAAGTATAACCTGCAACGATTCAATATTGTTGGAAATAAAAATGAACAATCTTTATTTGTTTTTGCGTGTGCAATGTAAAATCCGCCAAATATCTATTCAATAAAAAGTTTCAGTCTTCATATTGATGATTTATTTGCTATTAAGTTCATTCCATGCCAGTTGCTGAGGATACTTAACATTCTCGTCCGATTTAAGTAGTTCAACATAGCGCTGTATGAACTCAGCCGGATCTTTAAGTAAACGAAGATAATATTTAAGAGTAGAATAAACCCCATTTACTATAACCTGACATCCATGACGTCTGTCTATTAAATCAATTTCTTTATTTATTTCATCCCATTTTGCTGAATCCATATTAGCAGTAGTTAATATATAGTATCGATCAGTCCGGTGTAACATAAGTTTAGAAAACGCATGTTTTACCAGATCTGGTGTTATTACTATTTTATGCTTTATTTCAACGCCTTCAAACGGGGTATTATCTAAATAATTAACTTGTATATCCCCAATTCGACCGGATTGTGAATCAGAAGAAGTATGTGATTCTAAATCACATAAAACTTTATCCTCGTACCTGGCAACTTGCCCCATCATACATTGATACGCAGCATATATCGCCAGAGTTGGTAGTCGAGAAGCACCATTACCTGAGTATTTATAATTAAAATGCTGTTCAAGCAAAGAGATTATCTGAGCAATCGTTAAACTATGAGGTTTGGCAAGTTCAATATTACGATCGTTACGTTGCTTAATCAGCAATTTTAACATGTATATTAGAACCTCCATAGGTGAAGTTCCTTTACATTGAACGTTATCGATGAGATGAAGAAAAGTATTTGCCAAAGACTTTTTCTTCAATGATATCTTATAATCCAATGTATATGGTTCAGGATGCTCGAAAGCCCTCGTAAGCCATCCCGACTGGGCCATAGCAGGAAAATCCTTAGATTTTAAAAATGGAGTTATGTATTTTGAATCTACAGTTCGAGCCCCGAATCCATTAGGAATACTCGCTTGATGATTTCGAATATCTTGTTTAGGATCGAATATTTTATGACAGAACAAAGTTGTAAGAACAGCAAGCATTCCTCTAAATTGCTCCGATTCTTTAACTACCTCAGTGACATACTGCTTATCTAATTCTGAGAGACTCGTCGTGAAGTCACCCTCTCCTACCGCTCTTTCAGCATAATCGTAAAGAGCGGAGATGATGTCGCCTTGATTGGCATTTTTAAAATGAAATGTATACATTAAAAAAGTTGTCGTTTAATTTCTTTGGCTATTTCTTCTATCATTTTAACGCACACAGAATTTCCAAGTTGTCTATATTGTTGACCTATTGCACTTATCTTGACAAAATTATCCGGGAACCCCATAATACGCCAACACTCATTTATTGTCAATTTGCGAACTTTATTATTATTTAGTAAAATGAAAAAACGTCCGGAAGTTTCCTGCGAAGGAAGAGTCGGGTGTATTCCGTTAATGGAGTATATTCGGTTGGGCTGTTTATGTACTCGGGAAAGATGTTCTGTACCGGGTCGAACCCCAGCCTTTCTAAGAGATTTATTTCGATAACCTACAAAAATTAATCCTGAGACTGATTGTTTTTTGGGATTTTCAATCAGAGTGTATTCTTCGGGATTAAGGTATTCAAAATCACCATCTTCATCAAGAAATTCTGCAAGTGGCCGTTTAGGGTGCTTGGTAAGTTGTTCAAAATCAAACAACTTGTCTTTGCTACCGATAATGATTATGCGCTCACGATTTTGAGGAATGCCGAAATCTGCACCATTTAGTACTTTCCACGATACTTTGTAGCCTAATCCTTCTAACTTGGAAAGAATTGTTTTGAGGGTATTTCCTCCGTCATGATGTACCAAGTGCTTTACATTCTCAAGGAAAATAACCTTAGGTTTTTTCTCAGATATTATCTCACAAATATCAAAAAAAAGTGTTCCTCTGGTATCTTCAAAACCTTTTTGTTTTCCGGAAATACTAAAAGGCTGGCAAGGGAATCCTGCACATAATATATCAAAATTATCCGGAATATAATTCTTAGTTGTGCGTTGTGTTATATCTCCAAATGGAATTTCTCCATAGTTGGCAAAATATGTTTTCTGCGCCTGTGTGTCCCATTCAGACGAAAACACACATTTTCCCCCCACATTTTGAAGTGCTATTCTGAATCCTCCAATACCTGCAAATAAATCTACAAACTTAAAATCCGTATCTTCTTGACAAGGGAAAGGTGCTTTAAATATATCCCGAAAAAGATATAACTGAATTGCAGCAGGTTCAGCTAATATATTAGGATTAGGAAGTTCCGTTTTAAAGTCAGACGTCCATAAGTTAATCAATTCTTCGGCCTCCTCTGCATAATATTTAACCGCAGAATAATCCTCTTTGAGAAGGGCATAGTGTGTTACCAGTGCCAACTGTGTCTCAAAATTTAGGAACGACCCATTTTTGTTCAAAGCAGTATTAGGCTCGAAATATTGAGCAATGGCTACAGAAGATGTAAATTTTTTTCTAACTCCTATATCCATTAGAGTCATTAAGTCTGCGTGGCTTTTAGTCATTACTATATCAATAACGGCACTTCCATATAGACAGACTGGTGACCAAAACCTTATGTTTCTACATGGAAGTTGGTAAATATGTGAACGATAGTTGATACTTACATTGATTGGTCTTTTGTCTGCACATGCACGTTTTATGTTGTAAAGTTACAAAAAAAATCCGATATGATGAAGCCTGATGCAATATAAGTATACGAGTTTTCAAGATTATCAATATACAAGATAAAAAGTTACTCATCTACTGAAACTGATATTGGGATACGATGTTCAATATAGCAAATAATTGTAGGCTGGGCGGTGTACGATTTTGTAAATATGTCCGTTTTCGTACACCTTCAAATTTGTTTATGTCTTTAAATATCAATATATTGTAGATTTTGGCACGGCAAATGCAATAGTTTTGGCAGTTTTACTTTAATGCTTAAAATGGATAAATTGATTCCTAAAAATGAATTACGCAGACAGAAGATCAAGCGTATCATAATTGCTTCGGGCGCTGTACTCGCTGTCGGAGCCGGTGTAGCATTGTTTATCGGCTCTTATTCGGGTAAATCGCTGAGAAGAAGTCAACTCTCATTCGGTATGGCTGAAACCGGAAATGTGGAGAGTACCGTCAATGCTTCGGGCAAGGTTGTACCCGCTTTTGAAGAGGTTGTGGTCTCTCCGGTGGCTTCGCGTATACTTGAAGTGTATCATCGCGAGGGTGACCTTGTAGATGCAGGTGAACCTTTACTTAAATTGGATGTGCAGTCAGCCGAAGGTGAGGTGAAGCGTCTTGGCTATGAACTCGAAGTTAGCCACAACAGCACCATCGAGACAGGACTTGAAAACAAAACCCGTCTTACAAATCTTCAAATGCAGATCGAGGCTAAAAAACTTGCTGTGGCGGAATTGCATGCGCAAGTGGCCAATGAGCGGCGCCTTGACAGTATCGGCAGCGGTACCGGCGAGAGAGTGCGACAGGCCGAACTCGCATGGCGCACCGGGGAGATCGAACTGGAGCAGTTGCGCAAGGAACTGGCCAACGAGAGTCATGCACGAGCCGCCCGACTCGAAAGCAGCCGACTGCAGGAGGATATAAAATCCCGCTCGCTTGAAGAGGCTCGCCGTGTACTGGCTGATGCCGGGGTGAAATCACCGCGCAAGGCTACTATTACTTTCATCAACTCCAATATCGGAGGTAGTGTTGCTCCGGGTGAGAAACTGGCTGTATTGTCTGACCTGGGGAGTTTCAGAATTGCCGGCCAATTACCTGAGGGGGATGCGGATAAGGTTATTCCAGGTGGCGAAGTAGCGATAAAGATAGGCAAGAACCTGCTCCGCGGCCATATTGTGAGTGTCACTCCGCAATCTGACAATGGCATGGTGGGGTTTAACGTGATGCTTGACGATGAGAAATATTCCGGACTCAGACCGGGTATACGTGCCGATCTCAATCTTATCTCCGGTTTAAAGGAAGGTGTGGTCAGGATACCTAACGGCCCTTACTTCCACGGTCCCGGTCCTTACCGATTATTTGTGGCTGATAAGAATAATGATATGATCGAGGCACGTAAGGTAATACTCGGAGTCTCCAATTTTGACTATGTTGAGGTCATAAGCGGTCTGAAGCCGG
This sequence comes from uncultured Porphyromonadaceae bacterium, assembly GCA_947175665.1. GTDB lineage: Bacteria > Bacteroidota > Bacteroidia > Bacteroidales > Muribaculaceae > Lepagella. Next base: position 8,900 of record CAMWNR010000021.1, on the reverse strand, counting down.
GTGAAAAGATAGTGATAAGTGATATGAGCGATTATAAGACTCAGGAAAAATTAAAATTAACAGATTAAGGAAAAATTAAAATTAACAGATTTATAAGATGATTAAACTTGAAGGTGTAGAAAAAATCTACCGTACCAAAGAGATTGAGACGTTGGCTCTCTCTAATGTAAATCTCCATATTGATAAGGGGGAGTTTGTGAGTATTATGGGTCCTTCCGGTTGTGGCAAATCTACTCTGCTGAATATAATCGGTCTCCTTGATAACCCATCGGCGGGTAAGATAGAGATAATGGGGCAGGAAGTGGAGAATCTCAGCGATGCCGCTCAGGCTGACTTCAGAAATCATAATATCAGTTTTGTATTTCAGAGTTTCCACCTCATCCCCTCACTGAATGTGGCCGAGAATGTTGCCCTCCCTCTCATTTATCGTAAGGGTATAAGTGCTTCGGACCGTAAAAAAAGAGTGGAGGAAGTACTCGAAAGACTCGGTTTGAGTCACAGGCTCCGGCATCTCCCGGCACAGTTGTCGGGTGGTCAATGTCAGCGTGTGGCAATCGCCAGAGCACTTGTAGGTGATCCGAAGATAATCCTTGCCGACGAACCCACCGGCAACCTTGATTCAAAGATGGGTACCGAAGTTATGCACCTCCTCCACGAACTCAATCGCCACGACGGACGCACTATCGTAATGGTGACCCATAATGAGGAGCAGGCGCGCTCTACCGATCGCATCATTCGCTTCTTTGATGGTAGAATTGTAAGTTAAGTATCTCAAGGCCTATGAATTACTTTAAGCAAATACTTTTCGAACTGCGCGAGCGTCCGCTTATCACCTGGATTACTATCGCCGGTACCGCCCTCTCACTCTTTCTACTTATGGCGGTGTATATGAACGATAATGTAAATACCGTCAGCACTCCCCCGGAGTCTCGACGTGCTGATATAATGCTGGCTCCGTTTGTACACGTCAAGAACGATCATGGTGAATCCAGCGGCAGTATGAATCGCAACCTGGCCGAAAAACTTTACACCGGTATAGATGGTGTGTCATCGATCTCTTATATCGCTCCGTGGTCCGAGAGCAAAATAGTTTCGCTCGATGGCAAGAATTTTCAGACCTTAAAAGAGAAGAAAGTGGATGCCGCTTTCTGGCAAATCTATGATTATGATTTTGTTTCCGGCTCCCCTTTCTCTCAATCGGAAGTCGATGCACGGGTTAATGAAGTTATTCTCTCCGAGAGTTCGGCTCGGCTGTTAGGTAAAGGGGAGGATCTGACCGGTCGCGATATACTGGTTGACAATGTACCTCATAAAGTTAAGGGTATAGTCAGAGATCCCCATCCGCTGTTGAGCAACACCTGGTCTGAGATGTGGACTGCATGGACTGAAGATGAGTCTTCACAATGGTCTGACGAAAATGGATCCACCGGCGTTATTATCCTCCTATCACCCGATGCAGACCCCAACTCTATAAAAAAAGAGGTCGAACGCCGCTACGAAGTATTCAACGCTCAGTCGGCAGCCGAAAATAAGAAGTTGATTTATCACGGTTCGCCTTTTACTTACCGCGAGCAGACTTTAAGTTTCGGCAGCAATACCGCTCCCGATAGCAAGAGTGCCAATATACGGAAATATCTCTTTTATGCCGTACTGCTTATACTCCCGGCTATCAACCTCAGCGGCATGACACGCAGCCGTCTGCGCCGGCGTATCTCAGAGATCGGTGTGCGCAGGGCGTATGGCGCCACTCGCAGCCGGATTATCTCGCAATTGATAGGCGAAAACTTCCTGCTTACTCTGATAGGGGGCATTCTGGGGTTGATAGCGTGTGTGATTTTCACCCTCTTCTTCTCTAATCTATTTATCAATTATGTCGATGTGTGGAATGCAACGGCATTACAGGCTGCGGCGCGTCCTACCTTTGAGATGCTCTTCAGTTGGAAGATATTTTTCGTTGCATTATTCTTCTGTTTTATTCTCAACATAATCAGCACCGGCATTCCGGCCTGGAAAGCATCGCGAGTAAATCCGGCAGAGGCTATATCCGGCAAAAATTCCTGAATTAAGAGGGTGTTTGAATTTAAACCAAATACTCTCTTTGACACCATTCTACTAAATAATAAATAAGTAATGAAAAGATTTCTTATTTCTCAGATGCTTCATGAATTCAGAAGCAATATCTGGCTTATAATCGAACTGACGATAGTATCCGGAGTGGTTTGCTATCTATGCTACAACATCATATCGGTGGTGCAGAATCTATTCGCTCCCGCGGGAATTGAATATGATAATGTGTATACGCTGCAAATGAATATCTTCAGCGATGATAAAGATAGTGCAGCCAATGGTAGCGACAATCAGAATTCCATACAGACTTCCGCCTGGCGCGACCGACAGGATATGATGGCTAAATTACGCTCCAACCCCCATGTCGAGGCTGTGGCTTTTGCTGACAACGCTAATCCTTTTGTACTTAATTTTCAAGGCAACGAACTCCTTATCGAGGGTCAGCCCGACAGTATCACCTATTATGCCAATGTGAGGAGCGCAAGCCCCGATATAGTGCGGGTGCTGAAACTGAAAACTCTGACCGGCCTTTCTACCCCGGAGATGGAAAACAGGCTCCGCCGGGGTGAGATCCTTATCTCTCCCGAACAAATGCATCACCTCGATGATATTCTCGATGGAGGTGTGAGAGGACTCGTAGGTAAAAATATGTTTTTTAAGTATGACTCGCTTACTTATTATAAAGTCGGTGACTATGTGAGGCAGATACCGCGCTGCTCATACGAAGTACATCCGGGCGGTATGGCATTATTCCCTATTGACGAAGATAAATACCCGGTATCAAAATATCCTCATTCGTTGCTCGTGCGCGTAAAGGATGGAGAGAGTCAGCAATTTGTCAGCGATTACAATTCTGACCCGGCTCTTCGATCCATAAGAGGTGCTGTACTTTACGATCTCCAACCCCTTGAGATTACCCGTAATCTTACCGATAGGGATTTTGATATCCAGACTCGTATGTATGCTGCGATGTTGGGATTTTTCTTAATCATAATATTTCTCGGCCTGCTCGGCACATTCTGGCTGAGAGTGCAACAACGCTCCTCTGAAATAGCACTCCGTAAAGTTACAGGGGCTAAAAACAGCGATATATTCCGCCGTCTTATATCTGAGGGTTCGATTCTGCTTATCTCCGGGTTCTTAATCGGCGCCGCGGCCTTTATCGTAATTTTCAAGAAATATATTGTCGAGCATGTGTGGGTTGACTTGACTCCCTGGTCTACCTGTTGGGTTGCCATAGGTGTGAGTTATGCAGTAATGCAACTCATCGTGATTCTGGGCATCTGGATACCGGCCCGTAGAGCAATATCCATAAAGCCTGCTATCGCCCTGAGAGATGAATAATATTAATACATATACTCTTAATGAGAAATTTAGTTCTATATATATTATTGGTTAATTCTCTGATATTTCTCCCCGCCCCGGTGCGGGGAGAAGTTATCACTATGGATCTTGACGAGGCCATAATGCGTGCCCGGGTAAATAGTGTGGATGCTGCAGTAGCGCTCGATAAGTTACGTACCGCATGGTGGGAATACCGCTATTACCGCGCTGATCTTTTGCCGGAAATTGGATTTAAGGCTACTGTGCCCGCATATTACAAGCAGTATTCTTCTTATATCGATGCTGACGGTAATCCTACCTTTGTGCCTAACAATTATCTTCAGATCAACGGTGAGTTTTCGCTTACTCAAAAAATATGGCTTACCGGTGGTGAAGTATCTTTAAGCACTTCAGTCGATTACCTGCGGCAGTTTGGCGATGGTGCCTATAACCGCTTTATGTCGATTCCGGTGGCTCTGTCTCTGCGCCAACCTATCTTCGGTGTTAACGATGTCAAGTGGAATCGCCGCATTGAGCCGGTGAAATATTCCGAGGCCAAGGCCCGATTCCTGAGTGAGACCGAAGAGGTGGCGATGCAGGCCATTGCTAAATATTTCAACCTGCTTATGGCTCGTGAAAATCGGGATATTGCCGAGCAGAACCTGCAAAATGCTTCGCAACTTTACACCGTAGCACAGGAGAAGCGGAAAATGGGAAGCATCAGCGGTAATGACCTCCTGCAGATGGAGTTGAATCTTCTTGAGGCTCAATCTGCCATGACAGATAGCGAGAGCGAATTACGCGCCTGTATGTTTGCGCTCCGAAGTTTTCTTAACCTCGGCGATGATGTGGAGATTCAGCCTGCGATACCTTCTGAGGTGCCTAAGGTCAATGTCAGTTTTGACTCGGCATTGGAGAAGGCATTGCTAAACAACGCTCATACCGCTAACTTGAAACGCCGGCGGCTGGAGGCCGATTATGCCGTGGCTCAGGCTAAGGGTGATATGCGTAATATCTCTCTTTTTGCTCAGGTAGGATATTCGGGTACTGACCATAACATAGCAGGCGCTTATTCTGATCTTCGCGACAACCAACTGGTACAGATAGGTTTTGAGATTCCGATTCTTGACTGGGGTAAAAGGAAAGGTAAAGTTAAGGTTGCGGAGAGCAACCGCAAAGTTGTAGAGAGCACTTTACAACGCGAGAATCAGGAATTTGAGCAGAACTTATTTATACTTGTAGAGCGATTTGGTAATCAGGACAACCAATTGGCTATTAGCCGGCGTGCCGATGAGATAGCCTCAAAACGTTACAGTACCAATGTCGAGACTTTTCTGATCGGACGTATCTCTACTCTCGATCTCAACGACTCCCGGGTTAATAAAGATGCGGCTCGCCGGGATTATGTAAATCAACTCTATCTCTATTGGTCTTACTATTATCAACTGCGCGCCCTTACACTATGGGATTATGCCGCTGACGCTCCGGTAGATATTGACTTTGACACAATCCTCAAATAATACTGAAGCAGGCATTGTAATTTATATTTGGTATCAAAACATATTTTTTAGTAATTTTGAAATAAGTAAGTAATTTAGAATAATTTTTTAAGTAAGTAATTCTTTTATTACTCACTCCCTCACCTAATTAATTATTTATGATTCTCATAATTGACGATGATAAGACTATCAGGCTCTCGCTGAGGCTCCTGTTGTCGCGTGCCGGCTACCAAACCGCTGAGGCTGCCGGTCGCGAAGAGGCTCTCGATGCCGTAAGGAAACAGGATTTTGACCTTATCCTTATGGATATGAATTATTCCCGTGCCACCAACGGTGAGGAGGGATTGCACCTGCTACGACAAGTGCGTATTTTCCGGCCTGACACTCCCGTGATTCTTATGACCGCCTGGGGATCGATCGAACTCGCAGTGGAGGGTATGCGCCTCGGTGCATTTGATTTTATTACAAAACCTTTTGTAAACCGCGATCTGTTGCAACGCATTGCAACCGGTATAACTCTGCGCAAGGAGGAAAATATCGCGACCGATAAAGGTTTTGATCGGGCCGGTATTATCGGTGAGAATCCTGAACTTAAACGCATTCTCTCTACTGTAGAGCGTGTGGCGCACACGGATGCTCCCGTACTCATTTTGGGAGAAAACGGTACCGGCAAAGAACTTATAGCGGAGGCTATACATGCCAACAGCCGGCGTAAGCAGAATCCTTTTGTAAAAGTTAATCTGGGGGGTGTATCACAGTCTCTCTTTGAGAGTGAGATGTTCGGACATGTGAAAGGGGCATTTACCGGTGCTGTCGCTTCCCGTAAGGGTAGTTTTGAACTCGCTGATACCGGTACAATCTTTCTTGATGAGATAGGTGACCTGGGGCCATCCGAACAAGTGAAAATGCTGCGTGTATTGCAGGAACACACTTTTCAACCTTTAGGTGACAGCCGTATACGCAAAGTGGATATCCGTATTGTCTGCGCTACCAACGCTGACCTGGACCGTATGGTGAGAGAACGTACTTTTCGCGAGGATCTCTTTTATCGTATCAACCTGATCACATTAAAATTACCCCCTCTGCGCGAACGTCGGGATGATATTCCGATTCTTGTAAGGCATTTTATCTCAAATTATGCCCGTAAAACAGGTATGGAGATACCGGAAATTTCTTCTGATGCTATGACTCTGCTCTGTCGACTCCCCTATCCCGGTAATATCCGTGAATTGAAGAATCTTGTAGAGAGGTCTATTCTTGTAAATACTTCCGGCATTATCTCTGCTGACGATATTATGGTGACCGATATTCCCGACCCTCCTGTAGCGACTTCGGAAAATATCACTTCCGGTACGCTTGAGGAGGTGGAGCGCAAGGCCATCACCGATGCCTTAAAGCGTTATGGAGGCAATCTCTCTAAAGCCGCTCTTGCACTCGGTGTAACTCGACAAAGCCTGTACCGTCGTATCGAAAAATTAAATCTTAGACCTGTCGTCGACATTGAGGATAACACTCTAAAGGGGAGGGTGACCAAATAAATATCTCTATGAAGTATCTCTGGTTCTTGACTCTTTTGGCTATTATCGCTACTGCCGTACTATCTCTCTGCGGTGCAGGTAGCCTGTGGTGCACCGTAGCGGCCGTATGTGCCGTGATACTTATGATATGGCTCTGGATAACCACTGTGGCCCCGATAAAGAAAGCCGCAATCGGTATAGAGTTGATTAAGGCTGAGGAATACAACAATCGGCTTGCTCCCTCTCGTGTACCCGGTGCCAATAGGATTGTTAAGGTTTTTAACAACATGATGGATAAATTATCTGAAGAGAGGCTGAAGTTGATGGAAACCAATAATCTACTCCAACTTCTCGTAAAATCCTCACCTATGGGAGTGGCTATTATGGATTTTGATAATATCTTTACTCTTGTCAATGAGGCCTTCATAAATATGAGTGGTGTGGATGAGGAGAGTTTATTAGGTCATACAGCCGCAGACTTTAAAGCCCCTCTCTTGAAATCTATCTCGCATCTTGGGGATGGTGAGGAATCTATAATCAAGACTGCCGATACTGAAATCTACCGCATCACGCGCCTCAGTTTTATGGAGAAGGGGTTTAAACGTCCCTTTATTCTTATCGAGAAACTTACCGATGAGATACGTCGTGCCGAGAAGGATGCTTATGGCAAGGTCGTGCGTACGATATCGCATGAAGTAAACAACTCTATGGGTGGTTTGCGATCTTTTCTCGAAACCCTTACGGAAATTGATGATCTCGATGATGACCTTCGCGAACTTGCCGATAGTTGTATCGAAGGGTGCGGCGAACTTGTAGAGTTTATAAAGGGTTATGCCGATGTGGTACGCATTGGAGATCCCGTACTACATCGCGTAGACTATAATGAGGTGGTAACTAAAGAATTGCTCTTCTTACGCTCAATTCTCCCCTCTGATATTATACTTGAAACTCACCTTTGCGACTCACCGCTGTATATTGATATCGACAGGGCGATGATGCACCGCATGCTTGTCAACATAGTTAAAAATGCCGGTGAAAGCATAGCCGAGACAGGTCGTACTGATGGAAAAATAACGATTACAACCGATGTTTCTGCCCAAAATTGGTCTATCGAGATTGAAGATAATGGCAAAGGTATTACAGACGAGCAATCAGGTCTCCTTTTCACACCATTTCACACCACCAAAAAGAATGGTCAAGGCCTTGGTCTTACCCTGAGTGCCGAAATCCTGCACCGCCACAACTTTAAATTCTCACTACGCACTATTACCCCCGACCGAACCATATTTAAAATAACCGCTCCCCAACACCAATCCCCCATCCAAAATCCAAATCAAAATTAATCAGCCTAAATCATGATTAATCAGGTTAAATCAAGTTTAATCAGGCTAAATCAGGATTAATTCAAGCCAATCACCCGACTCAACGCCATTCTTGTCATTTAAATATTTTTTGTTAATTTTGCAATCATTAAGGAAACAACCTGACTTAAACCTAACATTTTTATATGCGTTCAAATTTATTTTTTGGGCTGGCACTTTGTGCTTTGCCGTTTTCGGCATTTTCCCAATATGCCGTACCTTTAGGTAAAGGTTCCTATGCCTCTACACCACCGGCTTACAAAAGCAAGACTGATACTCACGACGGGTATCAGGCAGGGTGGATGCTCACCCGTCAGATATTCTGCGATGAGAAGGACGGAGTACCTCTCCCTACCAATGACTGGTGGACCGACGTTATCAATAACCGCTTCTCCGGCGCCTTATGGAGTTATCCGGCTATGATCCACACCGGTGATTACGGTGTGAAGATTTCTTACCCCTCTTATTGGGCTGATGAAGGCAAGGAGATTAAAAGCCGTACCTCTATCTCTGTTTCTGCTTCAGGATTTATACCTGATGCAGCCATTGCCACCGAGTGGCATGACCTTGACTTTTCGCTCCGTATGCCTGACCGTAAGAACCGGTCGGCATCATTACGCGCTACCTTGGCTCACGGTATACCGTTTACTTGGTTTGAGTTTACCGACCTTATCCCTACCCTATCTCCTAGCGATAAGAATGTGACTCTCTTCGGCAAAAACGATGCCAAGGGGCAATGCGGCATGAAAATCGGTGATGATTTATATGCCATATATTACCCGGCCGGTTCGGCTCTGATTTCTGACAATTCGGGATATTCTATACCGGGGGCTGACTGGATAGTAGTGGCTCTGCTTACGGCTGAGTCTGATCTTGACCTCTTTGCTCCTTACGCTCCCGGCATCATAACCGATAGTAAAGTGTCTTGGCATTTTGATGAGAAAAGTTCTGAAATTTCCACACAATGGGATATTACCACACGTAATCTCAGGGATGAGTCTGCTTCTGCCCCCGTAATCCTGGGTCTGCTGCCTCATACTTATAAATACTCCTCACGCATGCCGGCAACTCTTGGAGATACTTCTTATTCTACCCCGCGCGGATTGATGAAGATGTATGCCTCCGAGAGCGGT
>CAMWNR010000020.1 GCA_947175665.1 uncultured Porphyromonadaceae bacterium | reverse complement strand
CACCGGATGCGACGAAGCGCAGAAAGTAAACGACTGTACCATCACCTCATCGCCCAGGCCAACTCCGCAAGCGATCAGCGCCAGATGCACAGCCGCCGTTCCCGCCGACAGCGCCACCACCTTCTTATCCAAAGCCGGTGCAACCGACTCATTATCATGAGATACGGCGCCATCATTTTGCCCGGCAAAAGAAACCGGCTCCGTAGAATTAACAAAATCCTCAAGTTCCTTCTCAAATCCATTTACATCCGGCCCTAAAGGGACGGCCCAATCCTCCTTAAGCGCCTCTCGAATATAATCCAATTCACGCCCGCACATTTTAGGCTTACAAAGTAATATTCTTTCTCGCTTCATAATTTTATAGTATTTGGGGTGACATCAAAGATTATCGAATAGTGCTTTTACTTCGGATAGTGAATTGTCAAGGATAAAGGGAGTTACATCCTTGAGATTGTTGTTACTCATCGCATCTGCAAGTTCCTTATTGGTATAGAGTTCCCCGATTTTAGCGGCAAAATCCTTATAATCAGTAGGAGAGCATAAAAAACCGTTGCGGCCTGCCTTATTGTAATCCTCAAATCCACGTAAATTGGACGTAACCAATGGCAATCCGCAATACATAGCCTCTAACGCGGCAAGTCCGAGACCCTCGCGTAAAGAGGGCATAGCAAACAGATCCACCCCTGTACAGATATCAACCACATCCCTGCGATAACCGAGAAAGTGCACCTGATTATCCAACCCTAATTCAGATGTTAATTTCCCAAGATCCTGTAATTGAGAACCTTTACCGCAAAGGATATAGTGAATTTTAGAATTATCGAGAGTAGAAAGAGCCTTGATTATAGTTTTCTGATTCTTATTCTTATTTAGTTCTCCTATGGAAAGAATCAGGAAATCATCATTTTTCAGATTTAATTCTTTACGTATATCCGTACGCTTCTCTACAGATTTAGTAAGGCGGGAAGTATCCATACCAATTCCGTGGATATATGCCACCTCATTTACATTAAATTTCTGAGCCCTGTCAAAATCTTCTTTATTTATGCAAACTATTTTATCGGTATATCCTGCTACAAAGCGCTCTATAGGGTAAAATAATATCCAATTAATTATCGGAGCCTTTTTAAAGAAATGAAAGCCGTGTGACATATACATTACCTTGGTTCCTTTTTTTCTCGCATTTCGGGCAGCCAACCTTGTGGCCACACTCATCACCGGCTCATTTGTCCATACGAAGTCATAATTGTTATTCTTAAATAATCTTGTCAAATCCTTATATCCGGTCCAATTTTTTAAAGATAAAGGACTGCGGACAAGTGATAATTTAAAAATTTGATTTACGTATGGAGCAAGGTTACGCTTAACTTCTTCAAATCTGCCTCCTACTTCCGAACATGCAATATCTATATCAAAACCTTGCGTTGACAGATACTTGATATGAGGTGCAAGAAACTGCACCATCATCAGTTCGGTAGAAGTTACTAATAATCTTCGCTTCATTTTACAAGGTCAATGATAGTTTTGGCAATATCCTTATCTGAAATACCATATTGAGCGCGAAGATACTTCTGACTGCCAACCTTAGTAGAATAGGTATCATTAAGACCAATTTTTACAAGTTTTGCTTTTGGCGCCAAACCGCTGAGTACTTCTGCTACGGCACTCCCGAATCCGCCGGTAATATTGTGTTCTTCGCACGTTATGATATAATCAAACTCCTGTGCACAATGTTTGATAACGTCCGAATCAATAGGCTTAACCGAAGGGAAAGTGTAAATTGCCGGGATGATACCATTTTGCTTAAGGATATCATTAGCACCTGTCACCTCTTCAAAAATAGCCCCGGTAGAGAAAATTGCCACCTTACTGCCGTCCTGAACCTTGATAGCCTTTCCTATCTTAAAGTCAGGTATGGACTCATGGATTCTTTTCTCACCACCTCTGCCAAGTCTTAAATACACTGTGCCGGGATAGTCCACAATTGCCTTGACGGCCTCTTCTGCTTCAACAAGGTCAGCAGGACATATTACGGCTACATCAGGCAGAGCGCGTAAAATCGCGATATCTTCAGTAGCATGATGGCTCATGCCGAGCGAGCCATATACAAAACCTCCACCTACGCATACCACTTTTACATTAGCCTTATGATAGGCACAATCATTACGTATCTGTTCAAGACACCGCAAAGTAGGGAAATTACCGATAGAGTAAGTGAATACAATTTTTCCCTCCAGCGCCATTCCGGCTGCCACCGCAGTCATATTCTGCTCGGCAATGCCGGCATTGGTAAACTGATCTGGGCATTCTTCCCAGAAAGGTTTCAGCACACCAAATCCAAGATCGCCCGTCACCAGTTCGATATTCTTATTTTCCTTGGCTAACTTTACCAGAGTTTTAACGAATGTATCTCTCATAATTTATTACTTACTTATTAGATTGAATAGGATGTTCTCTTTCGCACGATCCCGGGGTTGCCTCCACTCTTCTCATTTGTTCGGGGTAAGAGGGATGCCATGTTTTAGAGAAAGTATGGTCATTAAAAATATCGTCAGACTCCGATGCTATCTGAGGATTCTCGATGCCGGCAGGAGTATAAGGATCTATTACCCCCTCAGGCTTATTTGCGTGAAGTTCAGAGACTGCCATATCATATTCCCAACCATCATGAGGGAAACGGTAATGCCAAAGGATATCATTCTGCATAAACCCGACTCCGTAACCCTTGATAGTATTGGCAATAATGACAGTCGGTTTATTTAAAGTGTCATTCTCAGTTATGCTCTCAAGAGCCACCTTTAATTCGGCATGGTTATTACCGTTAACTTCGATTACATTCCATCCGAATGCTCTCCATTTCGCACCAAAATCTTCGATTTCAAGCGTATTTTCGTTAAAATCAAGACTCTGCATGTGATTGTGGTCAATGATTGCTATCAGGTTATTTAAACGGAAATGATTTGCAAAGAGGGCGGCTTCCCATACCGATCCCTCATTACACTCACCATCACCCAACACTACAAATACTCTTGCGTCCTTTCCATCTTTCTTTAAAGCATACGCCATACCTGTACCAACACTTAGACCATGTCCTAAAGAGCCGGTAGAGAGGTCTACACCCGGCAAGTGATGTGATACATGACCCGAAAGTCTGCTTCCGTTCTGATAATGAGTTTTTAGTTCCTCGACCGGGAAGAATCCCGACTCAGCCAGAGCCGCATATACACTCGCTCCGGCATGCCCCTTACTGAGTATAAAGCGGTCACGGGCATCCCAATCGGTAACCTCCGGGTCAAATTTAAGTACTTCAGCGTACAGTACACCCATTATATCTGCTACGGAGAGAATGGCGCCAAGATGAGATCCACCCGATAGGTGGGTCATTTCAATGCCATGGCGGCGGATGAGCCAAGCGAGTTGCTCACTTGAGTATTTATTATGTTTTTTCATTTTATTTACCTAATAAAAATGATATCCAATGTATTTTATATTTGTTTTCTATGTAATTTATTATTTTAATAAGTATTATCGGGCCTGCTATTCCGGCAAGGAACTGCAACGGCATAATCAGGTAATAAGGTAAGTGTAATAATCGTTCTGCGGTAACATTGATTACAATCTGACAAGGCCAGGATAACAGAAAAATTATAAATGTTTCTGTATATACCGAATCCTTATTAAAGTTGATCTTTTCTGATAAATATGTTCCCAATAATAGCATTGATGCAATCATCAACACAGCGAGCGCACCCTGGGTTACAGCGGTAAGATGCCATTTATCGCATGTGCTAAACCAAATCAACGAAATCAAAAATAGAGCGATAGACCCTACCAATGGCCTCAGGCAGCGTATTTTGTTTAAAAGATCGAAATATGCACAGGTACATCCGAGAGAGAAAAACCAACTGAATTTAGTCAGGTCGCTTATAGACACCCAAGGGGTAATCGGCTGATTAAATGATTCAAAATATAATAGAAACAGAATCACAGTAGTTATCATCCACCCTGCTTTACAGATATTTAATTTTATAAAAATCTTATCAACGATTAATCCTGCCAATCCCTGTAAAAAAATCATCGGTAGAAACCAAAAGTGTCCCCAGATATTTTCACGCGGCACCAAAAATGCTCTTATTACTCCATTCCAATCCGCACTCATTGAGTCATTAAGGTATTGCTGGAGATAGAATTTGGGTATAATCGCTATTAAAGATAGGGAAATGTAGGGTACTAAGAGTTTGAGAAAACGCTTACGGAGAAAACCCTTAAAATTATTCTTGCTTGCTTGAGATGTATATATCAGCAGGTATCCGCTTATAAATACAAATAAAGGCATGTGAAAGCAATAGATAAAAATCTGTGTAGATTGCAACCATCCGGGAATAGGAGTTATAAAAGGGTAAGAGTGGCCTAAGATAACAAGATAAGTGGCAATAAGTTGGATGATTAATATCTCCGAAAGATACTTACTCATTTACAAAATTAATGATTTAAGGTAGGAAAGGATCAACCTTGAGGACAATGTGGTCAGGTTATTTCATAAGGCCGGTAACGTGGCACTATAGGTTGAAGATGAGGTACTGTTATAGGTATTAACACAAACCGTAGAGGGTATTGATACCGGCCTATGATGAATGCTTACACTGAAGGCTTGCTACTGCTAAGAAGTAGACTCTTATTGTATTTTGGAAATGTTATTTAGGATAGACAGTTCTTCTTCCGAAAGATGCCATCCCATAGATTCAAGATTACCTGATATTTGCGCAGGCCTTTTAGCACCTACCAATACTACCGAGTCTTTGAGATAATCTAATATAAACCTTATCGCTACCGCTGCAATACTGACATTATGTGCCTGCGCAATAGGTTTCATAGCCTCAACTATTTCAAGATTCTTCAGTAATTTATCACCATGAAAATTTACATAGATATCGCGACTTCTTCGGTCTTTACTATCAAAGACACAAGACTTGTCGTATTTGCCTGTCAAGATACCTTGACCTAAACTTCCCCATGTCAGCGGGGTTGCCATCAATTCCTTATCAAGGGTCAGTAACGCCTCTTCATTGCTACGGTTTGCCAGAGAATATTCATCCTGACAACATACGAAATCACCTTTAAACGGGAGAACCTCTGCAAAATCAGAAGAGTGTAGATTGGAAAGCCCGAAATATCTGATCTTCCCCTCAGATTGCAAAGTCTTTAATGTATCGACCACCTCTTCCATCGGGGTAGAATGATCGCGATAATGGATGACGTAAATATCTATATAATCCGTATTAAGTCTTTTAAGACTACCTTCGAGTGCTTCGCGTATATAAGCCGGAGAATTATCATATACAGTGCCGGAGTTGCTAAAGCGTACACCGAATTTTGTTTCGATCACAACATCTTTTCTTCGATTGCCTAATCCCTTGGCGAGAGTTAATTCAGATTGTCCCAATCCGTAAGTATCGGCAGTATCAAAGAAATTAATACCCTTATCAAGTGCAGTATGTATGGCTTCAATAAGTTCCTTCTCCTGCACGTCACCCCAACCGTAACCACCCATAGGGCAACCTCCCATACAGAGGCGCGAAACTCTCAGTTCGGAATTTCGTAATGTAGTATATTCCATCATAAGAAGTAATGAAAATTAACGATGTTTTTTTAAGACAATAAAATCGAAAGCCTTTCGGAAAACGGATCCGACGGTATTAAAAAATAACTTGCAGTCAGTGCTGAAAGAAACTTCATCAGCATACTTGATGCGAAGTACATTTTTTCGTTTAAGTACGTACTTCTCATACATTTCATCTGCATTTCCGGCTCCGACAATCTCATCGAGGTTAATAAACTCAACCGAACTGAAATCTGTAATACCGGGGCGTACCTGCATTATCTTTTTCTCCTCCCCCTCATACATATCCACATATTTCAGCAATTCCGGTCGCGGGCCGATAAAACTCATTGTGCCACCCAGAATATTAAATAACTGAGGGATTTCGTCAAGTTTGGTTTTACGCAGGAAATTACCCGTCTTGGTGATACGAGGATCATTGAGAGCCGTAGTGCCGCCACCTATCTTATCCGCATTTTTAACCATCGTGCGGAATTTAAATATTCTGAAAGGTTTATTCCTGTAACCGCCTCTGAGTGGACGATAAAATACAGGCCGGCCATCCTCAATCAATATTGCTACGGCAATAATAAGGTATACCGGCCATAATATCAAAAGCAGAATTAGCGCTAATACAAACCCGATAACCCGCTTGATATATTTATTATAAAAAGATTGATTATTCATATTTAATCCTACGGATTTTTCTCTCTAAAAAGATTACCGTGCAGACATTAATATTATTCTATACCTGCTATATTATTCTATACCTGCGTATTATTTACGATTGGAAGTATTCGCTCTAAGTTTACGTTTGTGTAGGTATGTATAAAGAGGAGTTGGGAGCATACCCACTAAAAGTCCTCTGAATGCGGTAATATAATACTTTTTGGGGAGGCGAAGATTGTGTCTCATTTCCAAATCCATTTTAAAGCCATACCAACGATACTTAAATTTACGGCGTTTGGTCGCAGCCTGATCATCACGCATACGATAATAGGGGGTCTGAAGATTATAACCCCGATAGCCTTTGCAATAAAATTTATGCCATAAATAATAATCCTGACCTCTGCGGAGGTATTTGTTTACGGTATAATTCCCTACATCAGCCAATTCCTTTTTACGCATCATAACAGAAGCATGACAAAAGGGAGAACTAACAGCAAAATCTTCCGGTACAGGTATCTCCGGTTTTTGCATTATGCCCCATTCTCCTGTCTCATCAAAGCAAGTCATGGCTGTAGAGACAAGTGCAAATTCCGGGTGTTTATCTAAAAAATCGACTTCGGTTGCAAAGCGGTCAGGGAGCGAGATATCATCGCCATCCTGACGGGCTATAAATTCGCAATCACGACAGGCATTTTCAATACATTTGTTGAGAGTTGCCGCCAACCCTAAATTCTGCTCATTACGTATTACCTTGATATTGTCGTATTTTTCAGCATACTCAAGTGCTATGCGCAGGGTGTCGTCGGTCGATGCATCATCACACATTACCAACTCCCAATCTTTATACGTCTGGTTTAAGAGAGAATCAATACTTTCGGCCAGAGTGGGCGCACAATTATATATACCCATCGCCACCGAGACTCTATACTTTCTATCAATATAAGGCATAATAAATCAATAAATTAGTAACTATACTTATCAAGGATAGTGCGCATTACTTCATAATGCGATTCACAGCGTATCAGATTATTGGTGATATTCGATTTCTTACTACCGTAAAGTAATCTGACCGGCATCCCTTTCAAAATGCGATTCAGGAAAATTAAATATCGGTTCCAACCGAGTAATAGCGGGAGATTCAAATTTTCCAGATTATAGCAAAATTCTTTCCACTGAGTGATTAAGAATTCCCTATTATCCAGATTTTTAGATCGATCCTTTATCTCGGTCAGCAAGGAGTCCGCATCCTCACCCCTTAAGGATTCCAAAATGCTATTGTGGTTTGTAGTACAAGGTATAAGTCTGATCTCAAACTTATTATCAAGCAATTCAATCTGAACGATCAACCCCTCGTTCCAACTTCGATTATTAGCCCTGTACCCAAAAAGGTTATTCCCCTGACCATAAAGTATGAATGCATTACCGAAATATTCGTAGGTACCGATACAATGGCTATGCTGACATAATATAATGTCGCCTCCTGCATCTGCCATAGCCCGACATTTTTTTTGCAGCAGTGGTGAGGGATAACTATAATACTCAATACCTCCGTGAAATAATACGATAAGAATGTCAACCTCTTTACGAAGTTTATGTATTCGATTCAGATCAGTGTAAGCGTCAAAAGTAGAGGCCCCCGGCCGATTTTCGGTCACATAATTAAACTCATGTTCCGAAAAACTAAGAAAACCAACTTTTCTACCATTCAACTCTACCAATAATGGCGCTTCGGCCTCTTCAATATTTTTACCGGCACCAAAGGTGAGGATGTTATGATGTCGACATGCTTCAATAGTGGAAAGCAGGCCAGATGTGCCGCAATCACGTATATGATTGTTAGATAAGGAGAATGCATTAAAACCTGCATTAGCAAGAGTGTTCATACACTTTACAGGTGCATACAGCACCGGACCTGTCTTGCGTATAGGTGAGGGGGAATCGGTAAATACGCATTCAAGATTCCCGACAGAGAGATCAGAATTTTGAATCAATTTAATTATATCTTCCGACATTATATTAGTCGGATTTCCCGATTCAAAACCTTTTAAAGTATCTCCGACCGGGCAAATGTCACCGAAGATAGTAATAGTGGACTTATTGCTCATACGTATGATAATATCGGTCAGTTATTTTTATCCATGTCAATAATTGAGGTTGAAAATCTAAATTATTTTAAGGTTCCAACCTCCACATTTTGCCGACGACTTCATCATATTGAGCAGGTACGAAGTCCGGGGCACCCCCTGCAGGGAAGAATGTAAGTTCTCCGAAATACACTTTTCCACCTACTTGATACAGATCGACCCTTACATATTGAAAAGGTTTGCACAAATCGGTTGCTATTCTTTTCATCTCATCAAACATCTCCGGTCGAGGCACCTCAAGATTAGGATCGTGGGGAAGTTCCTTACCAAAAGGCATTAAATTCCAATCCATATCGTAGAAGTTACGGGTATTATGAGAGGTGCCACGTCCTACTTCGAGTTGCATAAATGCGGGCTTACCGTTAAAGCAATAGAACTTATAATCGCGTAACTCACCGGTTTCATCCTCAAGATACTTCTCAGCGATTATATGTCTCGGCATATCTTTGTACACCCATTCCCGACCGCTCCACGCAATATGCTGATGCAGCCAAGACTTCATAATCATTCGGGCTTGTCGGGTATTGAACTTCGATTTATCTTTTACTATTATATTGAAGCCACTGCCGTGAGTCCCTTTCAATACAAACTGTGCAGGTAATTTGTCGAAATCAATATCATTGACATCGGTATACAAACCATAAATATCATTGAGTAACCGGCCATAACCGATTGATTCGATATATTCCCTCACAGTATACTTATTGGCCACTGTCTGCATTAGCGGATCGCGATGATTAAGTTTATACCATTGCAATTTCTCACTAAAGAGTTTAGGATTGTCCAAATCTGCAACCCTGCCTCCGGACTTGCTTTTGTAATAACTTATAATAGCCTTACGATCATTTTTAATCTTAGGCATCAGCCAACTCATCAGGCAATGGTAGATACTTATCCCATACGCCAGCCAAAATGGTCTTTTATTACTACTCATTTTTTACTTATAGCGATATATTTATCTTCAATCATTCTTACCCCGTCAGGCGAATCAAATCCTGCTTGAGAGAATCTCTCTAATATTATATTTTGCGGAATAATCCGGTGATGGGAAATATTGCGTATTTCACTATTCCAACCGGTCACATCGTTCGGGTCAATATACCTGACCAATCCAAGGCCAACATCCACACTCTTCGGTACTCCTGTTGATAATACCGTAGGCAAAGATGCGGCCTGAGCCTCTATTGCCGCCATGCCAAACCCTTCGGTAAAGGATGGCATTACAAAAAGATCTATGCAGTGAATATCATCGGCTACGCTATTGCTGTTGCCCATCCAGTATACGCGGTCAGAAATGCCGAGTTCGGTTGCCAAATCTTGCAGTCTACGGCAGTAATTGTTATTAATATCAAACCTGCCAAAACATACAAAGCAGGCATCCGTATCGACTAATGCTTTTAATATTACTTCATAATTCTTGATCGGTGCTACTCTGCCTACGGCTCCTACTACAACCTTACCTTCGAGGCCGAACTTCTTTTTGGCTGCATCTCTTTTTTCTTCTGTGGCTGCATATTTTTGGGTGTCAATCATATTATTGATTACTACCTTCTTTCTCCAGGGCATAAACAGCCGATTCCATGCCGCGGTAGAGCATGCCCATCGATCGGTAGCATAGCGATCAATAATCAACTTCATGCCTGACAGCATGAGTTCGTTTTTAGTACGGTTAATCAGATTGCCCGGATAGTGAATATCAGCATGACAATGACATATACGATGCTTAACGCCTGCTTTTTTGGCCGCTAAAGCGATAATACCGCCTACTCCATTGATATGACTATGTATAATATCTATTTTACCTATCGAATCAGCCAACTGCTTAAAGGCCTTTACATAACCTCTTACACCGACAGAACCCACCGAGGGTATGTATCTGATTTCAATCCCCAGATCCTTAATCTCCTCATCAAATATCCCGGTAGGGATAACATTATCATAATGAATTAGGAGAATATACCTTATTCTGCCGGTGGCATGTCGGAGAGTTTCCATTATCAAAGTCTCGGTTCCCCCGGCATTCATTACCCCTGTAGCCACTACTACAGTAGGTCGATAATCATTATTCAAGATCATGCTTTAAGAGTATGCAAATTAAAATTGATGGCAGTTAGATGTAACCATGAAATTAGGCAATATTATAAAGGTAAGTTCTCAAAGGAGATTCGGGCGCTAAACTTTCTCTTTATTAAGGAATTGTATATAATCGAATCCGTTGCACTCAAAGGCTCTTTTACCGTAGATGTTTACCATATCACTAATGTAGCCCTTTAACGGCTTACCATTATCCAACCGAGCATATTTACAACTTGTAAATTCAGTATGAGGCTCAGAGGTAAAGCATATTTTGGATTCATATTTCAGTTTATCGAAATCTTGCAGAGTTGAGTATTGGCAACCATCTCTTGCTGTCATCATGATAAACAGGTTATCCCAATTTATACGCTTGGCTCTATTGTGCCATGTCTTAACGGCCTCATTAAAATCTGTATAATGCACGAAATAAATGTAGATGTATCCCCCCTCGATTCTTTTTATCTTTCCAACAGGGTATTTCTCTTTTTTTTCAGGTGCGGGAATGATTTCTTGAGAAAGATAATATTCAAGATGCTTTACAAATTCAATAAAATCATCCGGAAGAATTTTTAAATTTATCGTCGGTGACAGAAACTTCTTACCTAAATCATGATAGATAAAACCACCCATACAGTGATTGGTAATAATCGAGAAATTATCATTCTTTAAATTCTTTCTGTCTCTCTTATTCTTTAAAGGCTTAAAATATGATTGAAGTATAGTATTTAATTTATTTTTTAGTTTTTGTGTAATCATAATTTGGATAAGTTTTTAATGGGCTACATTAGTTATTTAATACCCTTTATTAAAATCCCGGAAGGTAGCGTCCTGACCAAATTTGCAAAAATTACATGCATAAATTTTCCTTTTAATTTACAATAATCCATTATCCGGTGATCCCGAAGTTGATTTAGAGATTCTCTTTTCTCATCATTCGAGGCATCCGAACGGAGTATGGATAAAGCGATGTCAGTAACTATGCCGGCAGCATAAGGTGTATAATCGAACTTAATATTCTGGCTCTCGATAAAGTTCAATTTTTCTGTCAATATTCTAAGTTGAATGTCGGTGTAATCCCTGCGGATCTTCTTGGATAGCGATGCAGGCGTATCTCTATAAAAATATAGTGGGAGATTCACGTATGTACCGCGTGATATATTTCTTAAGTAACTGAGATTGAATAATACATCCTCACCGAGTTGCAACTCTATGGGGAAGCGCAGTCCATGGCGCTCTATTATATTACGCAGGTATAACTTTGCAACTGGTGGATGGAGTATATTATTTAATATCAGGCTTTGATATATCTCCTGTCTTGATTTCAATTTTTCCGGATAACATCCCTCTATTTTAATAAAATCAGGTTCAGTTTGAAACCGAGAGTAATTGCACATCGCCAGTTCGGTATCAGATTCGGCCGCCGTATATAATATTTCTAATAATTGAGGATGACAGATATCATCGCTATCTACAAACATTACATATTTACCTTGAGCCAGATCCAGACCGAGATTACGTGCGGAACTTACGCCTCTATTAGGTTTACTGAAAAGTTTGATTCGGGTATCTTTATCATGCAGTTTACCGGCAATATCGGCCGAGCCGTCGGTCGAGCCATCATCAATCAGTATGAGTTCCCAATCAGTAAATGTCTGAGAGGTTATAGATGCGATACACTTCTCCAGATAGGAAACTACATTATAAACCGGAACAATGATTGAAATCTCTGGCATTAATATTCTTTTCTGAGTTTAAGTAGTGTATATAATAAGAAGTAAGCCTTTGTTTTATATGTAAGGTAAATTATTTTTTTCCAAGTAGAGTCTTGAGTCATAGCACCTCTGTCAAAAAGGCTCCTTACTTCTTTATGGTTGAATATACTCTTTAGTTCTGATTTGAATCTTGAGTATTTCCGTATCGCTCCGATATTATAGATGCTCCCCATAATTACAGAAATCAGATTCCCGTCAAGGCGTATCTGCTTGAGAGTTGTCTCCATTTCCATCTCTTTAGCAATTCTATTGCAGTATTCATATCGGGCTATCAGCATTTTAAATTTCCCCTCACGAAAACTAAGGGTCAGCGAACCGCTATTTACGCAGTAATTATACAGTGGCAGGTTGACTACTCCTATATTGCCATTAAGTCTGCGGGCATATAGAATATTCATCAGTGTGTCTTCTGTATAATATTCACGCTCTGATACAAAATCGCTGTCTTGAAGCAGTGCCTTTCGGTACATTCTTATCCAAACGAAGCCGGGAATATTTATCTCCCCTTTGTGCGATGATGTACCAATTAGGGGTAATATATATTCTTCCTCAATCTTATTATTTTCTATAATGTCTTTATTATAAGGGAGTTTATTAGCCGTTGACTTCTCTCCTTTTATTATTGAGTATCCGCAGACAGAGAGTTGAACAGAATAATCCTCAAAAGGTTTGGCTAATCGGCTTACATAATGCGGAGATACATAATCATCACTATCTATAAAGCATATCAATTCCCCGGTTGCCACCTCGAAACCTGCTTTTCTGGCACTGCTTAACCCTCCGTTAGGTTTATGGATTACTTTTATATTGCCGTATCTCTCTCCATACTCATCACATATCTCTCCGGAATTATCGGGAGATCCATCATCAACCAGTATAATTTCAATATGTGGATAATCTTGTTTAAGAAGGCTATCCACACAGCGCCTGATGTAATTCTCAACCTTATATACCGGTACTATGACCGTGACCTTTTTTTCATTTGCCATTGAGAGAATTGTTAAGATAATCGAGTGATTTTTTTCGTATCTCCTCCACTCTTTTATTGACCTGACGGTAGTCTATTGGTGCATTTAGATCAATGTCAGATACGCTCTTTACCAACCGGTCTTCAAGTCCTAATGATTTAAGAAAATCCACTTTTCTGCTATCGTTGTTGTTGGCTACATTTTCTGACTTGGCAATCGCGGTAGAGAAAGGTCGGTTAAAGATTACGGAAAATGCCGTGGCATGAAAGGAATTTGTATAGATATACTCCGCATCCTTAATCAATCCCAAAAATTCTTGAGGAGAGGCATTAAGTTTTAGCGTAATATTTGGGTTCAGGTACTCCCGGAGATACTCATTAAGAAGTATTACATCATAACCGGTACGCTGCTTCAATAATTCAAGATTAGTATGGTCTCCATGATTATTTTCCAGAAAATATACCAGGATATATGGCTTTTTACGTTTCGGATCTTTGGCAAACTCTCTCCACTCTTCAGCCGGTGGGAGTAATACCGGGTCGCATACTTGAGTGGTTTTTCTACCCGAGAGTCGCTCAATCAGATTTGCACCCGATATTTCGCGACAAGAGAGGTAGTCGACATTATCGAGTAACCCTTTTATTAAATCTTCATCTTGCTGATCAAATTTCCCTTTACCCAGGCTTGGAGCGTATGAAATTGTGGGAAATTGGTGCTTTACGAAGTCAAGGTAATAAGCCGGTTCGAAATCCTGACATGCCGGATTCCAGATCTGGTCGCTACCTGCGTAATATATATCATACCCCAGTTGGTATGCATCAAGTTCCAAACCATGCCGATACTCCTTTTTTGAGATAGGTAGGATTTTATTGATAAAGTACTCAAATTTACGACTACGTGACTTTAATTGCGGATAGATTAGTATTTTAAATAGGCGATGGATAATGGAATCACTCTTGCGAAAAATCTTATACGCCTCAAGTTGAGCCTGATTTCTGAGATTAATTATTTCCGCCATATAACCGAGCCTTCGCAAGGTCATCACAGATGCATAACTTTGTAAAACGGAACCGAAATTGTGAGCACCGTGAAACGTAAGAATACCAACTTTTTTATTACTCATCCAACTACTTAAATCTTATTTTGCAACCCATACGAAATACTGCCAACCCTACAATCCCCGAGTTTCCTAAAAGTTGCATATTGATGTTTATCACTTACTTATTTGTAATCCCCATGTAGTTACAGTCTGCCGTCAACATCTGTGGAGTTGCAGGTTGATTTGACGTCAAAGATTACATGGTTTTTTTTAAGTAATGAATTTATATTAAGTTCTTCAAAAGTCTTATGAGCCACCGCAGCTACACATGCATCAAATTTTCCACAGTCCTCTTTTGGTGCATGGTCTGACGTATTATTTTGACATTCATCGGCACATTGTGTACCTATTTGCTTTGATAGGTCTTCGACAGAATTTATTACGGTAAGTCCATATTCGCGTTTTACCGCTTCCGGATTTGCCCACGGATCGAAGATTGTAATGTTAAGATTATACTCCTTGAGTGCTTTCACAATATCTACAACTTTTGTATTGCGCACATCCGGACAGTTTTCTTTGAAAGTAAAACCCATTATAAGGATATGACTCCCTAACACCTGAATCCCTTTCTTAAGCATAAGTTTTATCACACGGTCTGCCACGTATGCACCCATTCCATCATTCATGCGGCGGCCTGCCAGGATAATTTCAGGATTGTAGCCGTAACGTTGAGCACATTGAGCAAGATAGTACGGATCTACTCCGATACAGTGCCCGCCTACCAAGCCCGGTTTAAACGGTAAAAAGTTCCATTTAGTTGAGGCTGCCTCTAAAACATCCTGAGTATCAATCCCCATTAAGGTAAATATCTTGGATAATTCGTTGACAAAAGCAATATTTATATCACGTTGTGAGTTCTCTATCACTTTTGCGGCTTCCGCTACTTTTATGGTAGGAGCAAGATGAGTACCTGCAGTGATTACACTTGCATAAACATCGTTGACCAGTTTCCCGATTTCAGGAGTAGAACCGGAAGTAACTTTTTTAATCTTCTCTACGGTATGAAGTTTGTCGCCCGGATTAATTCGCTCGGGAGAATAACCTGCAAAGAAATCCTTATTGAATGTAAGCCCACTCACTTTTTCCACAACAGGAATACACTCGTCTTCAGTAACTCCCGGATATACTGTAGATTCATAAACTACTACGTCTCCCGGTTTTATAACCTTTCCTACAGTAGTTGATGCACCATAAAGAGGCGTGAGATCGGGATTATTGTTTTCATCGACCGGGGTAGGTACAGCCACCACATAAAAATTACAATCACGTATCTTTTCTATATCTGAGGTACAGATAAAGTTATGATTGTTTATTGCGTCTTGCAGGAGTTCGTCACTTACTTCAAGAGTTGCATCATGCCCCTGCATCAAGGCCTCACAACGCTTGGAGTTCAGGTCAAATCCTACAGTAGGATATTTGGTTGAAAAAAGGCGTGCCAAGGGGAGACCTACATAACCGAGTCCGATTACGCAGATTTTAATATCTTCAGATTTCATATTTAAAATGTAAGATTTAATGGGGTTTAACTTTCCCCTGCTCTAAATTCAAAGATTCTCTTTATACCACTCGATAGCCTCATTAAGGCCTCTGGCAAAATCATATTCCGGGTCATAACCCAAGAGTTTTTTCGCTTTAGAAATATCCGCATTGGAGTGTTTGATGTCACCTTTTCTATCAGGGCCGAATTTCGGTTCGATATCTTTACCCAATGCTTTGGTGAGAGTATAGTAAATATCTATCAAGTATTCGCGACCACCGTATGCAATATTAAATGCCTGACCGGCCGCCTCATGGGGTGCAAGACAAGCCTTTAGATTCGCTTCTATTACGTTATCGATATATGTAAAGTCGCGACTCTGTTTTCCATCACCATTAATAGTAGGTTGCTCATCGTTGAGGAGTTGCTTTATAAATTTAGGCAATACTGCTGCGTATGCACCATGAGGATCCTGTCGGCGCCCGAAGACGTTAAAGTACCTCATGCCGTATGTGTCAAGTCCATAATGCATTGTGTACTGTTTGGCCCATTCTTCATCGCATCTTTTTGTCACCGCGTAAGGTGATAAGAGATTACCTTCTACACCTTCTTGTTTCGGTAGGTGCGCTTCATCTCCATATACCGATGAACTTGAGGCATACACAAATTTCTTAACACCCTTCTGTCGGGCGGCTTCAAGCATGTTCAGAGTGCCCTGAATATTATTGAGACTATAAAACAGGGGCATTTCGATTGAGCGAGGCACACTTCCCCAGGCGGCTTGATTAAGTACATAATCCACTCCCTCGCAAGCCTTAAGACAAGTGTCGAGATCCTTTATATCCCCTTTGATAAATTCATAATCGGGATTATCGAGAAACATATCTATGTTTGATTGTTTGCCGGTAGAGAGGTCGTCAAGACATCTCACGCGATATCCCATAGATAGTATTGCCTCACAGAGGTTTGACCCGATAAAACCTGCTCCACCTGTAACGAGGAACAACGAATTATCCGGAAATTTCAGATTTTTATAACTCATTTTTAACAATTGATTATAATTAGAAAAATTTGCCCTTCAATTTAGATGTTGATTGGACTAATTTCTGCCCGACTTGTACCCATCGCGGTATTTTATATTTGGGAGAATATCCTGATTTTCTGAAACTTTTTACTATTGAGAATGGAATATATGGAGTATACCGCATCTTATCAAGCGCCTCATATACTTCAGGAATAAGATTCTTTAAATTATGATCCATCTCCGTTATTTGGGGTATAAACTTATCTATTCTATTAGTAATTAATAGCAAATAAGTGTAATAAATAGCCCGAACCAAACGATATCGTAATATATGAAAGTATACAGATCCAGATTCAGATTCTTTGCAGAATTCATCAATCAATCGATTGATAATTATTAATAAATGAGAGAATTGAGCCTCTAACCTTTTGGGATCCATTGTCTGACCCTCACGACCTAATAAATATTTATACAGTGGTGGAAAATCCAATTGCTTGACGGTTTTTACATTACGCAATGGATAACAAACCCATTCACTGTCTGTAAAACTTATACCGGTTGTCTGATGGTAATTTAAGCCGTCAAATATTGACCGTTTATATGTAAAACCATGCATTGTAATTCCGGGATACCAGACATGCTCGGTAATGGCTCTGTCGATTGATATCTTTTGATTTTGTAAGGCATGCGGTTTGAGTAGTAATTTTGTAACTTCACCCTCTTCATCAACTTGCACGTATCGTGTAAAGAGTAAATCAGCATCGTTATCCGGAAGTATTTTTACAAAGTCTGAGAATACTTGTGTATCAAACGTGTCATCAGCGTCAAGTACCTTAACGTAGCGACCCGTGGTGATTGGTAAGGCTGCGTTGATACAACTCCCGTAATTACCATTCTCTTTATCAATAACCTTTATACTATTGGGATAAAGATTGGCATAATGATGGGCGATCTCGCTACTCCGGTCTTTTGATCCATCATTAACTATAAGTATTTCCACCTGATCTATCTCGGGAATCAACATTGATTCAATGCATTTCCCTAAATAGGCTTCCATATTATATGTCGGAATAATAATAGATATCTGTTTTTCCATATTAGATTTATAGTCTTTTACATATATGTATTCTGCCTAATGAGTATCTTTTGCGGGGTTGGGAGATACCATCAGGTTAATTCAGTTGCGGCGATAGAAATGGCTTGTGCCACTACCGGAGCCATATCATAATAGCGATAGTCGGCTAATCTGCCACCGAAAATCACATCTTTTTCCTCTTTTGCTTTCGCTCTGTATTTTTCGGCCAATTCATTATTTTTTGAATCGTTTACAGGATAATACGGTTCCATTCCGGGTTTAAACTCGGTTGAGTATTCTCTCGATATTACGGTTTTAGGATTTTGGTATACCTCATCTCCAAATGATTCGAAATGTTTATGCTCTATAATGCGTGTGAACGGTGTGATATGATCGGTATAGTTTATCACAGCATTACCCTGCCAGTTAGGAGTATTCTTTACTTCGGTCTCAAATCGTACGGTACGCCATTCCAGTCTGCCTGATTCAAAATCGAAGTATTCATCTAATGGGCCGGTGTATACTAATTTTGCCGCAATATCACGCCATTTATCTTTTATATCGTTGAAGTCAATGTGTGTTTGAACATCTATCCCTTCAAGTAATCCTTCAATCAATCGGTTATACCCTCCGATAGGGATACCCTGGTAAGAATCTTTGAAGTAATTGTTGTCAAAGGTAAGTCTCACCGGGAGTCTGTTTATAATGAATGCGGGCAATTCGGTACAAGGACGCCCCCATTGCTTTTGGGTGTAATATTTGATTAGGTTTTCGTAGATATCACGACCGACAAGGCTCAAGGCTTTTTCTTCCAGATTTCGAGGCTCAGTAACCCCCTCTCTTCGCATTGACAGCAATGCATCGTGTCTCTGCGCATCAAGTTTATTTATGGCCTCTTCGGGTGTTGTCACCCCCCACATCTGATAGAAAGTATTCATATTGAATGGGAGGTTGTAAAGTTTACCGTCAGGTGCTTTAGCCACAGGGCAATTTGTATATCGGTTGAACGGTACAATGGAGTTTACAAAATCCCATACTTCTTTATCGGATGTATGGAAAATATGCGCACCGTATTTATGCACATTTATACCCTCTATCTCCTCACAAAAAATATTACCTCCGGTATGAGGACGTCTGTCGATGACAAGACATCTTTTACCCGCTTTAGTAGCCAGATATGCAAAAGTTGCCCCATATAGACCGGCTCCAACTATCAGATAGTCGTACTCTTTCTTTTTCTTATTTATATTATGCATTTGTATAACTCCAGTTATTTCGAAAATTTATCGGTTATTTTTGTGATGCGGGATGCGACCAAATCCCACATCATGCAGTAACTTTTAGTCTTAAATAGTTTCTGCATAAAGATGTAGCATAACACACACGATAAAACTACCGTTATTATGGACCACCACCCTTGGGTAAAGTGATTTATGATCAGTGTAATAGGAATAAATGGGAGACATGCGACAAATGGAACCCAAATCTCTCTGAATACACCGGTAAATTTTACTTCAGTCTCCTTTTTTACATAATAAAAGGAGGCTCCCAAAACCAAAAATTCAGCAATTACAGAAGCCGTGGCGGCACCTGTCGCTCCTAACTTGGGAATCAAAATCAGATTAAGAAGAAAATTACTGACAGTACCCCAGAGCATACTGTATAGAAATACTACATCCTTTCCCATCCCGATCAATATCTGTGTGCCCGTTATATTGCTGAATCCTATCGCTACTATTACTGATGCCATCAGTATGGTCGGTAGAATGGATGGGATAAACTGTTCACCTAAAAACAGAGGTATGAATCTCGGAGCGATACACATAAGCCCTATAGTCATAGGAAAGGCCAAGAAGGCGACTATCCCTAACGATTTTGCAATAAGGGAATTGATATTGGTGTATTCTTTTTTATGCAGATAGTAAGCCACCCGTGGTACTGCCACAGCCGATAGGCTAGTTACAATATTTAGCAATGTCTTAGACAGTGTGGTGGATGAATTGTAGTAACCAACTTCTGAATAATCGGCCATTAACCCCAACATAAACGAATCTAACATTACATATATAGATATTGCTATGGCCGAAGAAAACAGAATAAACATCGGTTTGTAATGTTTCCCTATTCCGGAAAATTTCCAGGATAATTTTATTTTATCCTTTCTCAACATCCATAAATTCCATGCCACACCACCGAAACTGCTAATGAATCCGAGTAGCACATAGATATAAAGATCAGCCTTAGATTTGACAAAGAGAAATAAGCAGATTATTGAGATGATGCGGATAATCAATGCACGGCTCACTATCACCCCGACCTTTTCCAATCCGATAAAGTACCAGTCTATTTTAAGAGGTAAAATATATATAGCCAGTCCGGCAATTAGGAATATTAGCCAGTCACTTGAAAATTTTGGAAATACAAAAATTGATATTATGTATAATGCAGCGCATATCAGGGTATTGATTCCCAATAGGGCGGTAATTTCAGATACAAAATTCTGTATTTGCTCTTTTGAGTCCCTGACCTTGGCAATTTCGCGAACAGTATATCTTCCGCTCCCTAGTGCTGCAAACATGGCAAAATATCCGGCATACACATTAGCAAATCCAGCCAAACCGAGACCATCTGGATCTAATACCCGCGCCACGTATGGTGCGGTAATTATCGGAAATATTACACCGGATAGATTCAGAAGTATATTATAAAAGAAATTTCTTTTGATCGAAGCCATATTAAACTATCATCATTCTAATTGCTGTATATGTGGAAGTTGCATCAGGCTATATTGTTTTCATTTTTATTGTTCCTGTACAATCTGCCCATTGCATTGAAAAGGTAGATGACTATTGCGGCAAAGAGGAAGTTGGCGATTATTCTTGTAAGAAAGAAGATAATGCTGTCTCCGGGATTCACAAATACATCGAAGGTGGATATTCCGAAAAATATAAAAATCATCACATAATTAATCGGGTCGCTGTATAAGTAGAGTTCATAACTGTACTTGTTAAGCCATTTATAGAATCTACTATTAACCAGGCGGGTATTTTGTGCAAATAATAATTTACAAAACATCAACATATTGACCATACCCCATAGAGCGAAAATTATCGCCATGACCGCTCTTGCATAATTATTATGTATACCTGAATATAAATATGTATATGAGAAGACCTGCACTATTAAAGAACCACCGAATAACTTCCATTTCGGATTAAAGTTCATGCACCAATCCAAGGAGAAAAATCCGATTGAGAAATATAGCAGATGTTTAGACCATCCGTTAAGCCCGAATCCTGGTGTAATAAGTACCGATGATATGGAGAGAATAATCAGTGTTCCCCATACCATTATGGGGGATTTGTTAAAAAGAGGGTATATAAGGTAAAATGTTAGGAAGATCCAGAATAGCGAGACCACGTACCAAAGGTGTGAATTACCAAACAACAGATATTGCCCCACCAGGATGTCACTTACAGCGTGAGCCGAATTGTCCCAATATCCTGATAATAGTTTTATAGGAATAGCAACGACTGTAGCGGTAACGATAAAGGGTATCAATAATCGTATCCCCTTTGCTTTGGCCAGATCCTTTATAGATTCTATCTTATTGAATCCCAGAGAGAATAATGCTCCTGATATAGCCATAAACAGTGGCATGTGGAATGTATATATAAAGGCTACGAACTTATTGATACCGCTAAACACCGGGTTGAATCCTGATGTTGGAGTATGTTCTACACCCCCATATTTTGTCATAATGGTAGTATAGGAAGAATGACCGATAATTACCAATATCATGGCCAAAACCTTCAGCAGATCAAGCCACTCAATCCTTTTATTTACCATATATTAATCATTAGTTAATGTATCGGGTAAATTCCTAATACGTCACTGACATAGTAGAAATATGGTGTTGAGTAGAAATAAAATATTATGTAGGCAATATAGAAGATAAGATATAGTTCACGCCTATGGGAGGTATAGAAGAAATTTATGAGATATGGTATCAATATAAAATTATAAAGACTGAAATATATAGGTAATCTACCTATCATAATGCCGCTTGTGAGCATTGAGATATAATATATCCCGGCTGCGACGGTCGACATATTGACACATAAATTCAGGAAAGTATTGTTGGTGGCCGCAATCTCTCTTCTTTTTATAAATGCCATCAATACCGGCACCGACTCAAATAGTACCCTTAATGGATTTGTTCCATCATCTTCCTCAAATTGATCAAGATTGTTATAATATGTAGTATCCTGAAGGAGTTCATCCATCGTATCGGTAACTGAACCCATAAAAAATGCGGAAATAAGGATGATTATCACGAAGAGTGACATCATCTTGCCAAATGGTTTGCAGTCTACAAAGAATACTGCCGGTAGCATGATCAGGATCGTAGAGTGTATCAGGGATAATAACAATATTATGCCTATAAACAGCAGTCGTTTCTTCTCTACCAGCAGGAAGTAGAATCCAAATGCAATCGCTGCTACTACGAACTGTCTTATACCATTAAGCATCCAACTGAATGTTGTAGAAGCAGTAAATAGATATACGCTGAAAAGGTAATCAACAGATTTTTTGCGAAACACCAGCATTATCGGCACACCTGAAATTATCGCTATTGTTGCTAACCACCAATGGTAATCGGTTGATATGAAGGTCTTAAATAGTGATTGAAGAAAGTTCCATGTGGGACTCTTGGCCGGAGTATCCAAAAGTTCAAACGCTTCCTCGATTCCGGTTGGGGCATTTTCGAAATGCCCGATGTAAACCTTGGTATCAATAAATCCGGAGCGCATGGCAGCCCAGAATATGATATATCCCATTGCTAATATGGCGTATGGCCATGGAATCGGGCGAGAAAGTCGTAGCGCTGTGTCAGGCCGCTGGATGTGATAAATCACAGTCAGCACCAACACCATGACTATCATTGAATTGTAGACTATCATTCCTAATTATGTAAGTGTTGAGGAGGGGTTTGGGAATGTTTCAGCGTGGAGGCTGAATGGGTTGGTTATTTGTAGAGTTCGGAGAGGTTGTTGAGTAAATCTTTGAGTTCGTTTAGATAGTTTGTGTTAGAGAGCGTTGTGTTGCAGCAGAGTTCGTAGATTTCTTTGCGGAGTCTGTCGATTGCTTGGTCGTATTCTCTTTTGCGGTGGGGTGAGGGCGCGATATTATAATTGCGCACAATGCTGAAGAGGAACAGCAGGGTCTCCAGGAGTTCTTCTTTCTTTTCGGAGATAAGGTGATTTCCTTCATCAAATGATTCTTCTATGATGCGCCCTGAGATTTTTAATACCTGATACCAGAAATAATTTTGTATTGGCGCATGGAGAGTTGCTGTGTGGTTGGGGATCAAGCGATAGTCGTTGCAGACCTCCAATACTCTGGTCAGATTGTTTAATTCTGATTTCTCTTTCTCTCTCTTTACTGTTTCTATCTCATCGGTTACTTTCTTGAGGCTCCTGTTAATTTCTTCTCTCTTTTCCTTGAGACTTCTGTCAATTTCTTCGCTCTTTCCCTTAAGGCTTCTGTCAATTTCTTCGTTCTTTTCCTTGTGGCTTCTGTCAATTTTATTATTCAGATCTTCTTCGGCTTGTTTATATTCTTTGCGTAGTCTGAATTGCCATACAATAGGTAACAGTATTCCAAAGAGGGCGAAAATTCCGATCCAGATTGAGATTAGGCCGTTGGCCTTATTGATGAAATTATTGGTTTCCTGACGGACGTCGTTGAGGAGTACTTCTTGCTGTGAGATAATTCGGTTTTGATCTATACAAATCTGTTGTAGTGAGTTGTTGATTTTGCGTACTGACCCTTGCAGAGATATTAAGGTTGTATCATTTTGGTTGTTAGTCTTCTTGACTCTTTTGCTGTCGGTGTGAGAGGGATGCTTGACTTGATTATCTATTTCCTGTTGTATTTTTTCTAACGCAGTGTAAAGTTGCTCGCGTTGTGCCATCCATGTGTCATCTACATATACTTTTTCCGTCCGGGAGGGGTATTTGACAGAATCGTGAAATATTATACCACTGACTGAAAGTACAACTATTATAACCACGGAGGCCAATACAACAAATACAGTGTTGTACCATTCGAAATATCGGGTCTTACCATTGTTATCTTTTCCCTCTTTCTCCTCATTTCCCATTTTTCCCTCTTTTTTCTCTTTCTCTTTCTCCGACTTACCCATTTGATCTGATGGTTGGCTTTTGCAGAAATTTTTTATTTTGGAGAGCCATTCAAACATATCCCTGAGTTCAGTTATAGACCATGAATAGATGTGTCTATGCTGATAGTCGTAATTTCTTCTTCTTCAACCTTTATGCGGGAGATGTCATTAGGTGATTTTTGGGGATCTGTTATGGCTTCGCGATAGTCGAAAATACGGCTCAGTTTTACATTGTCGGCTCCGATTATATCTTTTATACCGTGATAGGTGGAATCGGCAATAATCTCGTCTTGAGTGAAGAGAATCAACTGTAGAGGGAAATGATTGTCAGTATCTAATTGCAGATGGCTCTCGAATAGGGTGGTCGCAAATCTCCTTAGGCCTGAACGGTTCTGAAAATCGGTAGAATCAAATACATCATCCAAGACTATGGGAAAGATTATATTGGATATTTTCATTACCGTTATGGCGAGGGCGATTTTTAACGCTACTACATATAGGGTAAATCGGAAAGTGTTGAAGTATTCGCGCGGATTACTCTCTTTTAATTCACCGCTTGCAGATTGGTATGATACTTTGATATCCGGAGATTTCTGATTAAAGGTAATTTTAAGTTTTTCTCCTAATTTCTGATCAAGGTGATCTTTGAAAATTGGAGGAATAATTTCTTCTGCTATACTATGTAATTCATTTAAACTATTATCTATAATCCCTCCAACAATATCCCTTATCTCTTCTATATTACGCAGAGGTTTTTTCTTGAGTGCCTTGACACAAGATGTATAATCCAATACGTGAGAGGTATTGAATTTTAATATTAAATTTTTTCTTTGCGGCTCGCTTTCTTTTTTGTTTTTGGAGCCATCATCTTCGCTTATTGATTTGATCCTTAACTGCGTATTTTGGGCGTCATTGAGGCTGTCAATAATGGATTGAAGCGTAGTTTCGAGATCATAAATCGCTTCTATCCCCATTTGGCGCGCGAGATATTGCCGTGTGCAGTTCTCTTTGGCGAGAATGTTGTAGTCTTCTTCGGTATAGAAGAAGGCCGGTACTATCTTCGGTACCTTCGGTAAACCCAGTTTATATTTCTGATATTCTCCGGTTTTGTAAATGTATGCGGCAGAGTGCCAGGGTGTTGATGCCTGATCGGGATCGTTTGTAATAGAAGAGGTTTGTTCTGTTGGGATTATCAGGCCTCTGCTTAGCAGTGATTTTGATGTTTGCAGAGCGGCTAATTCCAGAGCCAAAAACACACTGCTCTTTCCGACACCGTTTGAGCCTAAGAATATGGTACTTACCGGTTTATACCCCCTCGGATTTTCTATCTCTTCGGTGTATCCGTTATCATTTCGGTCTCTATTTCCGCTGTCAATGATACTGTTTTTATCCTTTTGATAGAAGTCTACGCGATATGCAAAGTTCTCTTTCTTTGCAAATCGTTTGATTCCTCGAAATAGAAGAAATACCGGTCGTAAGTCTATTGGGTTGCCCTTTGAGGAGTTAGTGTCCTGCGCAACCTCTGCTCCCGGGGATGCTGTGACAGAAGTTGTTGTTTTTTTTGATTGAAGGGAGGAGTTTAATATAAGTAACCATCCTACTTCTTTGGGTGTGATTGACGGATACAGAATATCGGTCAGCGTATTGTTATCAATAGATCGAATTAAGAAATCCTTCAGAGGATTTGCTTTATTCAAACCATTAAGTCGATCTTTTAAAATATCAAACATGATATTTTGTGAGAGTATTCTTTTTTACTCAACTTTCGCAGGCTCAAGTTGAAATTTATCAGTTTATGGTATATGAGTTGATGAGTTGATGAGGGTTGTGCCGTATTCAAGTTTGGTGGGATTTTTTTGCTTTTTAATATTTCAATCCCTGAAATTTGAATAAACCAATAAACTGATAAACAGATTGAAGTCTGTCTTGTAAAACTTCAATTAAATGATATGCGAAGCGAAGTAATATTTACTCCAACATTTTACGCCGCCATTATCTTCGGTAGGCTTATATTTGGGGATAACCAATCCTAAGTCAATCGCGGCATCAAGCCATTTATGGATATTAGGCTCCAGTTGGGGATTCGGATATGGAAACTGCAGGAAGTATTTAAGCGCCCTTGCCAAAATACCGTTAGACTTGTTGTCATTAACTATACCCATATTTTCTAAATCCTTTTCTCTTATTATTTTGGCAAGTCCAAAAGTTTCAGTCAGGGCATCGTATAGATTAGAAGAGTTGGAGATTTTGTTAATTATTTTACCTATAAACTCTTGTTCCTTGTCGGGACTGCTTAAGAGAATACTGATAAGTGTCCTATATTCAGAGATGTATTCTTGCTGTCCACCGGTGAGGATGTCATTTACAATCGCTATGATTTCTTTTGCAAGGTTGTTGCCTACTATCAAAGTTAACTCCGCTTCTTTTACCTCAGGAAGATTGCCTCCAAATCCTTTGTAACTTTTGGTGGAATCGTCGTAAAAGTATTTTATGAATGTAGAGAGACTATATAACCAGTTGGCTATTATAGTCTTTGTGAGATAAAAACTCTCTTCGTATCCACGGCTCTGCACCGCACTCTCAATGTCATTTCCAATCTTAATCGTGCCGGGTTGTATAATGTTGCTGTTTACCATCTCCCATATTTTTTCATATAGGAGCGTGGTAAATAATTTATCATCATCCAGATCCTGCTCGCGTATAATCAATGGCACAAAGGGTACTACCCTGATCTCTTTTGATTCTATGTCCTTGAAGCAACGGACTTTGGCAAAGTCGTTGCGTCTTGCATCCGAAAGATTGGAATACAAGAGAATATTGTAACTTGAGAGTGGCGGATAATCCTGACTGACAGGTATAATTCCGGAATCCGGTAATGTATAGATACTTTCCTTGGAAAATTTGCTCTCGAGTTCGCTTTCAAATGTATCGATTGCCGATGAGTCGGTGGTGGAGAGGTGTAAGATCGGGAATTCGAGGTCTACCGGCAGTTCGGATTCTGCTATCAGGGAGCAAATGGCATTTATCTTTTTTTTAATTACCGGTAATGGGAGTTTGAGTCCTGAACCGATAGTTAAATTTTTGATATATAGAGGTCTAATGGCAGTGTTGTAGTAATATAGGGTCCACACGTCAGCATTTTTTCCGGTCAGGAACTTGATGTTGCCGGTAACTGCGCGCAGAGTGTTGCCGGTGACCACTACATCATCTAATACCAATACTTCTGTCTTTTTGGAGTCTAAGTCTTTAAAAACAAATGGTATGGCATGCTCGGTGATAAATATTACGCGCTTATCGCCCATTATTTTTTTCCACGCTTCTACAGATTTATAGTCACCGGTATCATTGAGATGTCTGAGTATACGCTGTATAAATCTGGGCATTTTTCTTGCCAATGCGATAATATATAATGACTGCCCGTCTGAAAGTTCAGATATTCTGTTTTGAAGATCTACTATCAGTTTACGGACTGCATCGGTAGTTTCGTTTAAGACTTGCTCGCGCAGATCGGAGTTGACAATTTCCATTGGCGTAATAGGTAGGGCGGATGAAGGCTACGTATTGTTGATAAGGTTGATTTTGCTGTTGTTTCCGGCCTGTAAGCCGAAGAGGTTTTACTGCCAAAGGCAGTGGCATAAAATATATGCGAATTTAATTAATATTAACTATTTCAGCAAATTTTGATGCGGAATATTTTCCTATATTAATTTGGTTATTTGGGGCTTTTGAAGTAGTCCCTTTTGCAACATGAGATTTTGAGTTGTAAAAAGGTGAACCGGGGTGTGCTTGCCGAGCAAGCACCACGGGGAACAAAGGCTGGCGCCGGAGGAATTGGCTCGGCTGGATGCAAACCGAGGTGAGGAGGGAGTAGAATGGATAATGGTAAATATCGAGGGGAAGGAAGGAGTAGAATTGGTAAAGGGTAAATATCGAAGTGAGGAGGGGAGGAGGAGTATGGGTATAATATTGAGTCCTGCTTAGGTATGTAGCGGACTGATACTTAAGCAGTTGGAGTCTTGTTGCGAAAAGTTGAGGAAGCGATGAAGTTGCTTTGATTGCATACTATATGCTTCTGTTTAGTGCAAAGTTAATAATTTTGGGGGAGTTATGCAAGGGGGAGTTTGGGATAATGTATTTGATAAGTTATTTGGTAGTTGGGGTTAGGGGAGGAGTTGGAGGTAGGCGGGGGAGATTTCGATGGCAGCGGTGAGTAGGGCAGGGAGTTCGATGAGTAGGCGGCGCTTTTTGCTGCCTCGGATGCTTAGGAGGCGCCCTTCGAGGCCGTCGAGGGGCCCGCCGTCGGTAATGCGGATG
>CAMWNR010000019.1 GCA_947175665.1 uncultured Porphyromonadaceae bacterium | reverse complement strand
GGGCAAGTGCAGTGGAATCTCAGTTTATCCGCACAGCAGCGACTTCCGCTTTTGAAACTGATTTTACCAAAGCCGCCGAGGAGACCGTAAACGAGGTTGTGTGTATCAAAAGTTATACTGCCCGCCGTCAGCAATCTATGGGCAGTTACGATCCTTTCGGTATGTTTGATTTCTTTTTCGGACCTCAGCAACCACGTCAGCAACAGCCCCAACAGCGTAGAAAGCAGCAGAAATCTGACGACAATCTTGTACAGTCTGGTCTTGGATCTGGCGTGATCGTATCGGAAGACGGATATATCGTCACTAACAATCACGTTATCGATGGTGCTGATAAATTAGAAATTCTTCTTAATGATAATTCTACTTATGAGGCGCGCGTGATAGGCACTGATGAGGCCACCGACCTTGCTCTTATCAAAATCGATGCAAAGGGACTCAATGCCATTACATTCGGAAATAGCGAAACAGTTAAAATCGGTGAGTGGGTTCTCGCTGTAGGTAACCCCTTCGGCTTCAATTCTACCGTTACAGCAGGTATTGTAAGTGCAAAGGCTCGATCACTCGGCACCAACACTACTTCCGGTTCACTCGGTATCGAATCATTTATTCAGACCGATGCTGCTCTTAATCCCGGCAATTCCGGTGGTGCGCTCGTAAACCTTAAAGGTGAATTGATCGGTATTAATTCTGCCATATACAGCAACACCGGTTCTTACTCAGGATTCTCTTTCGCCATACCTACCACGATTGTTAAGAAGGTGATTACCGATATACGTCAATACGGCACAGTACAACGTGCGGTACTCGGATGTACTATCGTCGAACTCGATTCGAAGATAGCAAAAGAAGAAGATATTACCGCTGTAAAAACAGGTCTTCTTGTCAAAGAGGTTACTCCACGCTCTACAGCCAAAGAACTCGGTCTCGAATCAGGTGATGTTATAACTGCCATCAATGGCGTAAATGTTAAAAACAGACCTGAACTTGTAGAGCAACTTAACAAATTCAGACCCGGTGAGACTATCACGCTTACCTACTATCGCGACAACAAAAAACATACCGCTACCGGTAAACTCCGTAATACTCAGGGCAACACCGAGATTACTAAAATCGGAGACTTCAGCGAACTCGGTTGCGCATTCAAGAAACTGACTGCCGATGAGAAGAAAAAATATGAAGTATACAATGGCGTAATGGTCACCGGTATGCAAAAAGGATTGATACGCGAAGCCGGTGTGCGCGAGGGCTTTATTATACAATCTATAAATGATCGCCCGGTCAACTCATCAGATGATGTAGAAGATATTTACAACCGCATCATGAAAGATGACAATGCCGACAAAGTAATGATCCTTACCGGTATATACCCCGACAACGGACGCAAACGCTACTATGCCGTCGATCTTGCAGGAAATTAATGGCAAAATGACCTGAACTATTGTTAATTTCACAAAAAAATTGTAAATTTGCACTTCGGCTTCGTCTGTAGTTTGTTGTAATATTGGCAACTCACCACAGCCGAAGTCGAATCAATATCTAAGAACCATAACCTATGGTTTAAAAACCAAGAAATTAAGGGAAGAAAGAAATATATATGAGACAATTAAAGATTACCAAATCAATTACCAATCGCGAAAGTGCATCGCTTGATAAATATCTTCAGGAGATAGGCCGCGAAGAACTGATCTCTGTTCAAGAAGAGGTAGAACTTGCGCAGCGTATTAAGAAAGGTGATAAGAAGGCACTTGAGAAACTGACCCGTGCAAACCTTCGTTTTGTGGTGTCAGTGGCGAAACAGTATCAAAATCAAGGCCTTTCTCTTCCCGACCTTATTAACGAAGGCAATCTGGGTCTGATCCGCGCCGCTCAGAAATTTGATGAAACCAGAGGTTTCAAATTTATTTCTTATGCCGTATGGTGGATCCGCCAGTCGATCCTGCAGGCGCTTGCAGAGCAGAGCCGTATTGTGCGTCTGCCCCTCAATCAGGTTGGTTCTCTTAATAAAATCACTAAGGAACTTGCCAAATTCGAGCAAGAAAATGAACGTAAACC
Organism: uncultured Porphyromonadaceae bacterium; assembly: GCA_947175665.1. Taxonomy (GTDB): domain Bacteria; phylum Bacteroidota; class Bacteroidia; order Bacteroidales; family Muribaculaceae; genus Lepagella. Next base: position 27,085 of record CAMWNR010000019.1, on the reverse strand, counting down.
GTCGCCCGAAGAGTTGGCAGAACGTCTTGACATTCCGGTCGACAAAATTTCTGATACCCTCAAGGTTTCAGGTCGCTCCATTTCGGTTGACGCTCCCTTTGTAGAGGGTGAGGATAACTCTCTGCTCGATGTCCTCCCTAATGATGACAGTCCTATGGCTGACTCCACTCTCAACCATGAGTCTCTCTCCAAGGAGGTTGACCGCGCGCTCAAACAACTCTATGATCGTGAGCGTGAAATCCTGAAAATGTTCTTCGGCATAGGTTGTCAGGAAATGACCCTCGAAGAGATCGGTGCGAAATTTGACCTTACACGCGAACGAGTACGCCAGATTAAAGAAAAGGCTATCAGACGTCTGCAAGGTCAGAAAAGCAAACTCCTTAAAAGTTATCTGGGAGATTGATAGTTATTATCTGAGCACTGTAAATTTCTTATCTTAGAAGATTTTAACCGCAACGTATATACGGCTATGGCAAGAATAAGCATTTTAATCCTTATAACGGCCATGGCCGTTATTTTTTCTCAGTACTCGTACGCTAATACTCCCACTCCCGCATATATAGAGGAGCAGACGGAAGTTACAGTATCTAAAACATTCTCAGACGGCTCTGTCGAGGAGATAGAAACATGCTATGAGGATAATGTCCCCCTTGAAGTACTGGCCAATAAGGATTATAAAACAAATAACCACCCTATTGCTCCTGATAATAATCTGCGTAAGATTATGACAGGCATTGAGGTTAGTACCGGACTCGACCTCTCATGTACCGACCTGTCTACCTTTAATATAGATTTTCTTCTGGGCTACAGGGCAAAACTGATACAATTCCTGGGAGTACAGTTTGGCGCCCATAAATCCTTGGGTACAAGAGATTGCTTCTTGCCGATACAGTTGGTATTCAGATCATCCTTTACCCGCAAACCGGCGCCGGTGTTTATGCACATCGGTGCGGGATATAGTTTTAATACTATCTCCCACTCCAAATTGTTTGGAGATATTACCGCTACTGTAGGTTGTGGCGTTAATCTTGTACAGCGTCGTAAGTTTCAGAGCAATATCGTCCTGGCCTTCGGGTTCCGTCACTTTAATCATGAGCATCAGGCTCTTACCGGTATCAACAAGTCGAATTCCGGATTTGCACAAATCAGTTTCGGCGTTAGTATGTAAGGACAATGGTAAGCACTGATATATTTGTAGAAGAGATAGACACCGTGGTCGAAACCGAGGGTGACAAGATAAGACGCTATGCCGAATTTCTGGCTGTTTACGCCTCTTACATGCTCGGGTGTGGTGCGACTTGCATCCGTATTGAGAAAAATCTACGCCGCATGGCCAACGCTGTCGGTTTGCAGGTTGATATGATCATACTATCTCATCACGTAACCGTGATATGTACCGATAATAGGTCAGGTATTAAGAAACAAAGCATACGCCGGCTGCACCCTACCGGAATATCGTTTGAGATTAACACCCGGTTATCCGAATTATCATGGAAGATAGCCGAAAAGAAAGTATCTTTCGAAGAAGCGGGTTCTATATTCTATCGTATCGTCAACCGCAAACCTATGACAAATGACCGTATACTCCTGTTGGTAGTATTGGCTAACGCCTCATTTTGCCATCTCTTTGGCGGTGACTGGGGTTCGATGCTTATAGTGGGAGTGGCCACATTTATCGGTTATTTGGCTAAAGTGTTGATGCTCTCAAGAGGGTGGGACGATAAGATAGTTTGGCTTATATGTGCTTTTATTTCAGCCTTATGCGCAGCCGGGATGAATTATATACCGGATATTACGGTCACACCTAATTGGTCTATCGCTGCAAGCGTACTGTATCTGATTCCGGGTATACCTTACATTAATTCTATTTCTGACTGTATAGATGGCCATTATCTATGTTCTATAGGTCGACTTATACATGCACTCGCCCTGACTATCTGTATTGCGTTGGGGCTTACAGCGGGATTACTTATAGCCAATATTAAACCGATGATTGGATGAAATATTATGGAAGTATTTGAAATTATTGGCAGCATACTGAGTGATATGTTTTTTGCAGGGATAGCCGCTACAGGCTTTGCGGCTATAAGCCATCCCCCCAAAGGGGTGATACCCTATTGTGCATTTATAGCCGCGATAGGCCATGCTGGGCGATACTGCCTGATAAATTTTGCCGGTTGCCATATTGTACTGGCATCTCTTATAGGAGCCATAATCATCGGACTTTTGGCTATCATTATTGCACCACGCCTCAAATGCCCTCCTGAGACTTTCTCGTTCCCATCTCTTCTACCTATGATTCCGGGCATATATGCTTATCGTACTGTTCAGGCATTAACCATATCGTTAACCACCTCAAACGAAAAGGAGTTTCAACATTGGTTTTATCTATTTGAAAGTAACGGTCTGATTACAATATTTGTAGTTATGGCAATGGTAATCGGCCAGATGCTCCCAATCCTCTTATTCCCCAAGATTTCATTTACATCGACAAAATAACAGATCATTTCACCCTGAGACTAATTACTATCAAGCACTGATACCGATTATTACGACACCTTGAGACAGTAGATACTATCATGCCTTAAGGCTGTAGATTATCAGTACGCAGAGGTTATAATAAAGAGGTGGCACCGTAAATGTATACGATGCCACCTCAAACTTTACTATCCGCCATATTGGCGGGTATCCATTACTAATATAGTTTGAATCTGTTTTGTTTTTAGTTACTTTTTGATGCCGTCGCGGATGAGTAGCGCATCTACACTCGGCTTTTTGCCTCGGAATTCGATGTAGAGATCCATCGGGTCTACAGTACCACCGCTCTGGAGCATCTTGCGGAATTTGGCGGCTGTCTTCTTATCAAAGATATTGCCTGATTCCTTAAATGCCGCAAATGCATCGGCATCAAGTTCCTCACTCCACTTATACCCGTAGTAACCTGCAGCATAACCTCCTGAGAAGATATGACCGAAGGCGGGCGACATGTATGTACCCTCAAGTGGTGCGAAGACTCTTACCGGATCTATAGCCTCGTTCTCGAATACTTCTATATCTTGCGAAGCACGGAGGGGTTCGGTGATTGTGTAGTATGCCATATCGAGATAACCGAATCCCAACTGACGCATACAGGCGTATGCAGCACCGAATTGTGATGATTTTATAAACTTGTCAAGGAGTTCCTTAGGCATTTTCTTGCCGGTTTTATAATGCTTGGCAAAACCGTCGAGAAAATCCTTCTGTGTAAGATAATTCTCATTAAACTGAGAGAAGAGTTCTACAAAATCATGATACACGTTGGTACCGCTGAGAGTAGTATACTTAGCCTCGGCTGACAGGCCGTGAAGAGCATGGCCGAACTCATGCAGGAATGTTTCAACCTCGTAGGGTGTGAGCAAAACTTCCTTATCACCTACCGGTTTTGCAAAGTTACATACGATCGAAATAAGCGGGAGTACACGATTGCCGTCGGCATCTTTGCGCTCGGTCTGATACTCGGTCATCCAAGCACCAGGGGACTTACCGGCACGATAGAAGAAGTCAGCATAAAGGATACCCAAAATCTTCTTATCAGGTCCGTATACTTCAAATACCTTGACATCGGGGTGATAACCGGGAATATCCTTGGTCTCCTTGAAGGTATAACCGTATAATTTGGTAGCCAGACCCAACACACCCTTGATAGTGTTGTTAAGTTCGAAATAAGGCTTCATGTCCTCATCGTTAAATGAGTAACGGGCATTTTTCAACTTATCGCTCCAATATGAATAATCCCAGGCGGATAATACAAAATCGTCACCTTCTGTCTGCCGGGCGAAGTTCTGTATCTCCTCGATTTCAGCCTGCATGGCCGGGGTGTACGCATCGTTGAGTTCCTTAAGCATTGCATATACGTTGGCAGGAGTCTTAGCCATAGTATGCTGCAATTGATAGTCAGCAAAGGTATCCTTGCCCATAAGTTTTGCGATCTCAAGACGCACATTTGCTATATCCTTAAGTATCTGCACATTGTCAAACTCACCACCTACATTGCGGGTATTGTAGAGAGTATAGAGTTTTTTACGAAGTTCGCGGTTATCGGCATACTTCATAAAGGGTGAGTAAGAAGGCATGAATACTGTAAATAGATATGAGGAACCGTCATCATCTTTACCCTCGGCTGCGAGTGCCTCCTGAGCGTCATGTCTTGCCGCTTCTATTATATCTGCGGGGAGACCGGCGAGATCTTCCTTTTTCAACCACAGGCGACGCGCCGGGTTTTTCATATCGTTAGTAAGATTCTGCGCAAACTTGATAGTGAGTTCAGACAATTCGGAGTTAAGTTTTTTATACTTGTCGCGGTCACTACCTTTAAGGTCTGCCCCATTCAAAGCAAACTGAAGATAAGTCTCCTCGATAAGTTTTTTATCTTCGGGTGTGAGCGAAGTATCCTGGTCCATAGATTCATAAACCTGCTTGATACGATCCCACAAACCTTGGTTAAGCAGAACTGATGCCTCTTGATCAGAAAGGATCGGTGTAAGGTCCGCCATCACTTTCATTAATTCCGGGTCACCTACAGCATGCTCTACATTGCCTACTGCCAATACGGCGCGGAGCAGATCTATATTAGAATTTTCGAGAGCCAGAATAGTGTTCTCGAATGTCGGCACGCTACGCTGATTTACAATGGCGTTTATTGCCTGATTCTGTGCTTCGATTGCCTCCTTTACTGCATCTTCATAAAGAGTAGGAGTCATCTTGTCAAATGGCACCGCTCCGTAAGGGAGAGTAGCATTGAAGAGGGGGTTGGAAGAACCTTTTACTGCAAAGGCCTCTTCAGTATTTGCAAAAGTCATCATAGATAATGCAGTCAATCCACCTATTAAGAATTTCTTCATGTTGATTTAATATAAATTTTAAAGACTCCGCATTCACATTATTATGCGAGATGCGGAGCCTGTTATACGGATATATCAATTAGTTTGCTTCCGCAACTTTACCATCAAGGATAACCTGGATACGGTTGTTGCCGGGTTTCAACAACTTGACATAATTGTTGAAGTCTTCAAGAGTGAGCGAACGGAGGAATGCCTCACGACCGGTGTGCAGATCGTAACCGCGCGCGATGTAGAGAAGTTGATTATTCCAATACGCATTGGTTCTAACCTGATTCTCATACTGTGCTATGGCTGCTTCCTTAACCTTACTGAATGATACCTGATCGGTACCTGAGGTGAGAAGTTCAAAGGTCTCTTTATTGGCTCTCTCTATCAATTTATTCGCCATCTCGGCATTGGTCTGGAAATTATAGATCAGATCCCATTGCTTGGATACCGGGAGAATCTGAGAGTAAACTGTGGCACCGTATGTACCGCCTTCCTCTTCACGCAATGTAGTAGTGAAGATATTATCAAGCACATCGGCTACAAGGCCGGTCATCACATCATTTTTCATGTCAAATGCGAGGTCGGTGCCGTTGTAGTTTTCATAAACCACAACCGAAGGTGTCTGCATGGTTACATCCAGTACTTCTTTTATTTCACCGGTAGCAAAAGCCACGGGGCTCAATTCCTCAACTTTGCTCTTCTTATTACCCTTGGCCGACGGGAGCGAAGCGATGTTGGCCTCCAGCATCGGGCGGAGAGAATTCAGGTCGATATTGCCTGTGAGAATCATAGTATAATCAGCAGCATTTGAGGTTATCTCCTTAAGCATCTTATACATCTTCTGATAATCGGCAGCCTTTACGGTTGCGGCAGTCGGAGAAGCCATCAAGGGGTTGTGATTGAAAGTGCATTCACGTACTGCTCTGGTGTATAATACCATCGGGTCATTTTCACGAGACTCCAGAATAGGCAATACATTTGCCACCATTACATCATACTGCTGCTGATTGGGATTGAGGTCGATAAATGATGCGGTGATGATATCCATCAGAGTCTGCAGATCCTTAACAGTTGACTCACCGTCAAAGGCAGTAGTGGATATACCTAATGTCAAACGGAGAGACACATTCTTGCCGGTAAGATATTTGCGAAGTTTGTTGGTATCGAAATTACCGAGATTACAAGCCTCGTATGCATCTTCTACCATAAGCACGTTGGCTGCCTCAGAAGCGGGGTAAGAAGATTTACCACCCTCTTTGTAAAGGCTTACACGAATCTTATCATTTTCAAAATCTGTAGGCTTAACGATTACACGTACACCATTTGAGAGCATCATCTCGGTTGTGCCGAGTTCGGCATTCTGTTTCTCAGATTTGATTTTACCTGCTTTGGGCATCTTTTCGATAAGCGGGTCAGTGATTACCTCGTCTACATACGCCTCGTATGATGCGTTAAGGACTGTATTGAGAGCATTGACCATAGTTTCCTTAGCAGGGAGAGTCTTACCTTCACCTGAAGGCTGAGCCATTACTATTACCTGATTTTCCGGAGTAAGCAACTCTGCAGCCATCATATTGACAGCCTGTACCGGCAATGTGGGGAGTACATTCTTTACAAGTTCATACTCTACCTCAATGCCCGGATCCGGTTTATTATCTATAAAGAGACGTATAAGTTCCTTAGCGAGCGAAGATGTTGCAGTTTTGTCACGCTCGTTATACGCTCTTTCATAATTAGAAATCAATTCTGTATTTACTCGCTCAAGTTCGGAGGTTGTGAAGCCGGTCTTGCAAGCACGGGCTACGATACCCATCGCATCATTAAGTGCAGGAATAGCCTCACCTTTCGGGATAATAATTACATTAAATGCACCCTTGGTAGAAGATACATAATAGTTGCCAAACTCCACACCTGCATAGGCATACTGGCAGTCAGGATTCTGAAGATATTCAGTCAGACGATTGTTGATAAGTGTAGACAATACGCCAAGGAGCACTTCATCCTGAAGATACATCTCCATAGTATTGCGATACTCAAAGGGAGTGAGATCATACTTGAATCCGATCATCATCTGAGTTGCCTTAAGTTCGGGATCTTCAAATGCTGCATAGATCGGCTCTTTATTATCACTTACAGTTGGATAAACGCGCTCAGCGGCATTTTCAGGCATCGGTATCTGACTGAAAAGGTCTACGACCTTCTTTTCCATCTCGGCTGCGTCAAAATCACCTACGATTACGATACCCTGTTGATCCGGACGATACCATTTGTGATAATAATCGCGAAGTGCCTGAGGCTTGAAGTTCATAACAACATCCATGCTGCCGATAGGCATCTGGTGATATTGATATTCTTCATACAACTTAGGCAGTATTGCGGTATACAGGCGTGTGTTGGCATCATTACGAGTGCGCCACTCCTCATGGATTACCCCACGCTCTGCCTCTATTTCTGTCTCTTCGAGAAGAATATTGCAACTCCAGTCGCGCAGAGCGAGCAATACGCTATCCATCAGAGCCACATCGCTGCAGGGGACATTGTCGATATTGTAAACGGTCTCGTCAAATCCTGTGTATGCGTTGATATCCGCACCGAAACGGATACCCTTGGATTGCAGATAATTCAGCAGATCCTTGCCCGGATATGTCTTTGTACCGTTAAATGCCATGTGCTCAAGAAAGTGTGCGAGACCGAGTTGTTCGGGAGTCTCAAGTGTACTGCCTACTTTCTGGGCAATGTAGAAGTTAGCACGATTTTTCGGCTCCTCATTGTGCAATACATAATAATGTAATCCGTTAGGGAGCACACCTGCACGCACACCCTCCTTGATCGGAAGCGGTGTCAACTGGGGCATCTGAGGCCCTGCCTGTGCCAATGATACTATCGGCATTACAAATGCCAGCAGCATCATCAGGGAGATCATTTTGCTCTTCATCTTTAATAGGGTTTTATAATGTTATTGTTGTAAATTTTATATATTGTCAATACGAATAAACAATATTGATATTGCGAATATAATATATTTTTCTTTTTTACCCAAATAATTTATCGAAAAACAATAAATTATTTGGGTAAATCAAAAAAAATCGACCTATTTTTAGTATGCTTCCGGCGCTTGAATAGTGTTGTTTTATACTATCCCTTTTTTATTATAATGGTATTGTTTTGAGTTATGATTATATCCATAGGTATATCATGCTCTTCGGCGGGAAGGGAATCTATAAGTTGAAATTCGTATCCTACCCCGATTTTAGTAGCCTTTGCTTCAGCAAGTAATCTATCATAAAAACCTTTTCCGCGGCCTAATCTGTTTCCTTTGCGATCGTAGGCTACCGCAGGCACCACTATTACCTCTATCTCATTGGCATCTATTGTGTTATCACCGGTTGGTTCTTCGATATGAAACGAACCTAATTCGAGTCTGCTCTCATCGTAGGGCAATATATCCAGGTTCACGCCATTCACTCTGGGGAGATAAAAATGCTTTTTGCTCCCCCATTTCTTAAGAAATGTATGTGTCGACAATTCATCGGGCAGGGAGTGATACATAAGTACGTGCTCGGCCATCAGGAATGCCGCAGACTGTTCGAGACGAGCGAATACTTCTTCGGCAGCCGACATTTTTTCGGCTTCCGAGAGCATACGGCGCATAGCATTAATTTTGCGTCTGATATCTGATTTTTCCATAATTATTTAGTTTTGTTTTGTTTCTGATCTATTTAGTCGGGCTGTTTTCCCGTATAAATATAGGCGATTCACCTGAATCCAATGCTTTGACGGCTCTGTTTACTACAGGGTCTGACTCATTCAGCATCTCTATAAAGGCCTCATATCCCAGTGCATCACGGGCTATTATAGCCTTGAGTTGCGAGAGTATGAGTTCCCGGCTCTTACGAATATAGTACCATCGTGCCGGCACACCCTGGGTAGCAGCGTACTCCACAAATCCTTCAAGTAGAGTATTATCTCGCGGCAGTACCTTCTTAAACTGCTCTAAGGTCTTGACATTTTGTAATACGGAGCGGTAATTATTTGCAACTTTATTGGCGTAATTGCGTATATGACCGCCATTCATAACCTGTATGTAGTATGAGGTCAAACCCAACGTATCTTCGGGTACGAATATATCCGGCATTATACCCCCTCCTCCATATACCGTACGACCGCTTAGTGTGGTGAATGTTTGAGATTTGTCGAATTTTATGCTGTCGGCGCTGAAGAATTCACCATGTGCAAAACGCTTGGATAGATCGGCCTCGTAATCACCATCCTTATAATCTTTCTGTATTGAACGCCCCGAGGGGGTGTAATATCTTGCAATTGTCAATCTGATGGCACTGCTGTCGGGGAGCGGGTTCTGAATCTGTACCAACCCCTTGCCGAATGTGCGGCGTCCTATCACCAGTCCGCGGTCATTATCTTGAATTGCACCGGCAAAAATCTCTGATGCGGATGCTGAGTATTCATCGGTCAGCACTACGAGTTCGGAGTTTACAAATCTTCCGTCTTCAGGGGTGCCGGCTATCGATTGATATTCGGGCATCTTTCCTTTTGTATATACAATCATCGAACCTTCGGGCAGGAATTCCCGGGCCATAAGAATGGCCTGATCCATATAACCGCCTGAATTTCCACGCAAATCGACTACAAATTTCTTAGCACCTTCGTAACTAAGTTTAGTGAGTGCATCACGGAATTCAGATGCAGTAGAACGGGCGAACTTGCTCACTCTTATATAACCGGTAGAATCATTGAGTGTATAAGAGGCATCTACACTATGTACAGGGACATCTCCTCTTATAATCTCATATTTCAACGGACGTGACGAATTGGCTCTGACTATCTCAAGAGTAACTTTTGTTCCTTTCTCACCCCTGAGTGTCTTGAATACTTTTTCGGAGTTAACATTTTTACCTGTAAGATTTACAGTATCGGCCTTAATAATCTTATCACCTGCCTTAAGACCTACTTTTTCAGACGGACCTCCGGCTACCACTTCAATAACATTGACCGTATCATTTATAATTTGAAATGACACACCTACTCCGCTGAATGATGCCTCAAGATCATCATTTACAACTTGTAATTCAGATGCAGGTATGTAGGCGGAGTGCGGGTCGAGGAGTGAAAGAAGTTTCGGATAGAATTGCTCGAATAACGAGTCTATATCTATATCGTCTACATACTCCTCATCTATCATACGCAGAATCGCATGCAGTTTAGCCTCCTGTGGTGTAGTGTAAGTTGAGAAAAAATATTTTCCCATCAGCAGCCCACCGGCAATTCCTACGGCAAATATTATCGGTATTAGCAGCATCGAGAGGCTGCGATTGTTTCTTTCCATTACTAATCTAACAATCGATAATCACAATTTGTTAAACCGTCACGGCTTATACCCCGTTCTAAGCCTCGGTATCTATTCCTGATCTAACGGAAGATATACTGTTTCTATACCGACCTGCCTTAACAGGTCAAGGCCATCTGTGATGCGGTACATTTCCGAAAAAACCACTCTTTTTATACCGGCCTGGATGATAAGTTTCGAACACTCCATACATGGTGATGCCGTAACATACAGCGTGGCTCCTTCTGACGAATTATTACTGCATGCAACCTTGGTAATCGCATTCGCTTCGGCATGAAGTACGTATGGGAATGTAGTTCCGTTTTCAGATTCGCATATATTAGGGAATCCTGACGGAGTGCCGTTGTAGCCGTCAGATATTATCATCTTATCCTTGACTATCAATGCTCCGACTTTACGACGCACGCAATAGGAATTTTCGCTCCATATCCTCGCCATACGCAGATACCGCATATCAAGGATTTTCTGCTTATCATCTACCATATCAATAAATTACTTACTTATGAAAAAAAGTAAAGTCTGCTATACTGAAAGTGATCTTTCAGTATAACAGACCGGTAATCATTTTAATGTTCCATAAGGAAACGTTCGGCATCAAGTGCTGCTCTGCATCCTGTTCCGGCGGCTGAAACAGCCTGACGATAGATAGGATCGGCACAGTCACCGGCTGCAAATACACCCTCTACGTTAGTATGTGTAGTTGGTGCATTGGTGATAATATATCCTTCGGCATCCATCTCCAGTTGGCCTTTAAAGATTTCTGTGTTAGGATGGTGACCGATGGCAAGGAAAAAACCGTCGATTTCTATATCAAACACCTGTTCGTTTTCTTCACCTTTATTTTCTATTATCTTGGCACCCTCAACACCATCTTCGCCAAAGAGCCCCAAGGTGTTGCAGTTGAAGAGTATCTCAATATTCTCTTTCTCTCTCACGCGCTTCTGCATTACTTCAGATGCTCTTAAATAATTTTTGCGTACTATGAGATAAACCTTTTTGGCAAGTGTAGAGAGATAAAGGGCTTCTTCACAGGCTGTGTCACCACCTCCTACAACTGCCACATTCTTCTTGCGATAGAAAAAGCCGTCGCAGGTGGCGCATGCGCTCACACCCATACCCTGATATTTCTCTTCATCAGGAAGACCGAGATATTTGGCCGAGGCTCCTGTGCTTACTATTACTGTATCGGCATATACAACTCCACCTTCATCATCCACACACTTAAAGGGACGCTTTGAGAAGTCTACTTGCGCGATGGTTTTTGATTCTATTTCGGCACCGAAACGCTGCGCCTGTTCGCGAAGTTGCATCATCATTTCCGGTCCCTGAATACCGGCAGGGTAACCGGGGAAGTTCTCTATCTCCGTAGTCTGGGTCAATTGGCCACCGGGTTGCATACCTTCATAAATAAGCGGATTCAGATTTGCTCTTGAGGCATAGATGCCGGCAGTATATCCTGCAGGGCCTGAGCCTATGATAAGGACTCTTACTTTTCTTTCTTCCATAGCTTTTATATTTTTCTGTATTAGATTATCTATCTGTTATGATAACGTTTTATATTCAATATATTATATAGAGATATATTCTTTATTAGCCTGATTTATCTTGATTTAACCTGATTAATCTGGATTTAGCCTGATTAATCTGGATTTAATCTGATTAATCTGGATTTATCTTGATTTGGCCGGATTTATCTTGATTTATATTCAGGTGATCGGATTGTATCTATCTCAGGTCAATTACTTGCACTCCCTTGTACTTATTTTTATCATATTTAAATGATGTATCGGGAATAGTTGTATTGAGACGCAGAGACTTGATATTAACGAGAGTAGCGGCAGAGTTTGCCTCTATCTTGATACTTTTTGGTAAGTTTGTTGAAGTACTGATTGTGACAACCACCCTCTTTATCCCGGTATTCCTCTTGCGTGGTGTCAGTATCAGGGTTTTTAAATCTCCACTTAACGCTTTACCTTCGGTTACGGTATAATCGGCCGCCTGACTCAGATACAGGAGTGGATTTGCCTCGGCCAATTCACTTTTGGTTGGCTTCCACAATGTGGTCTCTTTGTTGGCCGATGAGTAACTCCACATCGATGCACCGTCATACCATGTCGCGAGTCCAGGCAATTGGATTGTAAATTTATTACCTTTCGATAATAACTGACCGGACATCCGCTTACCGTTCATAGTAATGGTAAACTCTCCCCTTACGCTTCGCGCAGAAGTAAGTTTCTGCGAACAAGTCTGAAGTATCTGCGCTGGGGTAGCCGCTTCAATATGGGTATAATACCCGCAATAAAAGATATATATCAATATTACAGTGAGACGAAATATCATCGACTTTGATAACATATTTCTATCAACCGACTTTGATGCCATATTCCTGTCTGATGCAATATGTTTATGTAAAAATCTCATAAACTTTATAATTTCCCATTATTACGTAAATTATCCAGAATCTGTTGGAAACCGTAATCATCTACAAGGACTGTACGGGGTTTGCTACCGATCGATGGACCGACAACTCCGTAGTATTCCAACTGATCCATTATTTTACCGGCGCGGGCATATCCTATCGAGAAGCGACGTTGCACTCCCGATGTAGATCCCATACCGGATGTCACAACAAGATTACCGACCTCCTCAAACAGCGGGTCAATATCTCCACCCCCGGCAGTCGCGCCTCCTCCGTCACTATCACCTCCAAGTTGAGGTTCCGGTAATATATACGGTCCCGAATTAAACGGTTGCTTGGATATATAATTACATATCTCCTCCACTTCCGGCGTGTCGACAAATGCACATTGCACTCGCACCAGATCCGAATTATTACCGATAAGCATATCACCCTTACCGATGAGTGATTGTGCACCGGTGGAGTCAAGAATCGTCTTGGAGTCAATACCCGACGATACTTTAAACGCTATACGCACCGGAAAGTTTGCCTTGATAATACCTGTGATGACATTGGTAGAGGGTCGCTGCGTAGCGATGATGACATGGATACCTACAGCACGTGCCTTCTGCGCAAGACGTGCTATCGGAGTCTCCACCTCTTTACCGCTTGTCATTATAAGGTCGGCAAACTCATCGACTATCAGCACTATATAGGGCATGAAGCGGTGACCGTCACTTTCACTCAGTTTATTTTGTGATATCTTATAATTATATTCCTCAATATTTCTTACTTCGGCATTTCTCAAAAGTTTGTAACGGTTATCCATCTCTATACAGAGCGAACTGAGCGTACCCACCACCTTGTTCATATCCGTTACGATCGCGTCCTCTCCATCTATCTTGGCGAGGTAGTGACTCTCAAGTTTGGCATAGAGTGAAAATTCTACCTCTTTAGGGTCGATCATAACAAATTTCACTTCATCCGGTCGCTTCTTGTAGAGTATCGAGGTTATGATAGCATTTAGACCTACAGATTTACCCTGACCGGTGGCGCCGGCTACCAGAAGGTGCGGCATCTTGGTGAGGTCGGCTATATACACATCGTTACCGATGGTACTCCCTAATGCTACGGGGAGTCTGAACCTGGTCTCATTATATTTGCGGCTCTGTATGATAGTGCGCATAGATACCGTCTGCGGATCTGCATTTGCCACTTCGATACCCACCGTCCCCTTTCCGGGTATCGGAGCAATAATACGTACTCCAATAGCGGAGAGAGATAGAGCGATGTCGTCGGCAAGGTTTTTGATCTTAGAAATCTTCACACCCTGCTCGGGTCTGATCTCGTATAGCGTTACAGTCGGTCCTACTGTTGCCTTTATATCTACAATGGGTATACCGTGATATTGCAGAGTTTCACGGATACGCTCTTTGTTTGCCTGCTGCTCTTCTATGTCGACCGTAAGTTTTTGCTCACCTTCGCGTAGCAGCATCGGTGATGGAAATTTATACATTCTGGCTATAAAGGAATTCTGCTGTCCTGCCGGTTTATCGGCTTTGGCAATCTGATTCACATTTACTACCATCGGTGTTGTGGGGTCTTGAGCAGATGCAGTATCGGTTACGTCCTCTTCTGCTTTATCAGCCGGATTCTCATTAGAAGGATTTATACCTGCTGTATCTTCTATCTTGTCTTCATTCTCCGGATTCTGAAGAGCAACTTTATCATCATTTGCAGGGATAGATGGTGTAGCATCAGGTTCATTCGCGTCAGCATCTGCCACATATTCAACTGCAACATTAATATCATGATCTGCGAGGTCTGCAGAACCCGCACGAAGTCCGGGTTCGTCATCTTCAGGTTCGTCATCAAGATCGTAAGTAGCGAGTGTGTCGTCTATTTCCACATCACCACCGCCGAATTTCATTACATTATCATTCATATCGGCGGCTTCTTCATTTTCAGAGACAGCCTCTCCTGCTTTTACCAGATCAGCCGCTTCACGCTGACGCATCTCTTCAATCTCCCTCTCTTTGCGGAGTATCTCCGCTTTCTCTTCGGCTGCGATCCGTCGTTTTTCAAGAATTTCACTGCGTTTGCGCAATATCCAGTTGATAAGATCACGAAGACATATCACAATAAATATCGCTATAAGCAGGAAGCACAAAATCCATCCGCCGGTCATGCCGAAGAATTTGACTATAAATTCGTTTACATATCGTCCGTGATAACCGCCCCAGTTTACCGGACTGTCAAACGAGAGGGTTAGCAATCCAATAATTAATGAGAGAGTTATAAGCCCGACGATACACTTTATTGTAAAGTTGACACTTTTGAATCTCGGCCTGTTAAACAGCATTTTCAGACCCATAGCCAACAACCATAGAATTATGACAAAAGATCCTAAGCCGAATGATTCATTGATAAAAAACTCTGCAAGTCTTGCTCCCCCTTCACCACCGGAATTTCCTACCGGAGGCAGGCTGCCTACTGCTGAATTGGAAATCTGAGCCTGGTCAGTAATGCAATTTGAAAAATATGATATGAACGCCACGGCAAGATACACACCGAATGCGCATAAAATTAATCCTACAATCCATCTGAAAGTTTCGGATGAGATAATTCTCATGAACTTTTCAATTACCCCTTCGGAGTCGTTATTTCTTTTACCACCCCCGGTTTGAGATACATTATTCTTACTCTTCGCTCTCTCGGTTCTATTCTTTTGAGGTTTAACCTTGCGGGCGCGACTTACATCTTTAGTTGATTTGCCACTCCCGTTTGCCTCACGGGTATTGCTGACATTAATATCCTTGTCGCTATCAGCATCCTGTGCCGAATAGTCAAACACCGGATTATATGAATCTTCGTATCTTTTCCTTTTTTCAGTCATCTTCGATATATATTTTTATCCCCTGTTCAATCTCTGGGTATCCCCTATCATCTCTGTATCTTCTGTTAATCCCATATACGGTCTTCTACTTATCGGAAAATTTCATCTATCGATTCCTCTCCGTTTTCCGCTTCGGATCCTTTTGTACTTTCGACCGGTATTTCGGATTTTTCTGAGTTCTTTACATCCGGACTTTCTTCGGAGTGTTTGGCAGCATCTTTTTCGTCGTTTGTACTCACCGAGTCAGATGATTCGTTTGACTTCTTTTCCGGACTTTCCTCTACAGTCATCGAGGCTTTACCCGGTTTACAGCGCGGTCTACCCGGTATGACGGCAACCGAGGGTATGTCATATCCCTCTTCTTCGTTAACCTTCATATCGCGTGGTCCGGGCGAAACTATTACCGGCCAACCCGCCTTGCATATTTCTGCGAAACGCAATATATTCTCGTTCAGCATTCTTATACAACCGTGCGATCTTCTCCCCCCGATACTCCACGGTGCTACGGTACCGTGTATCCCGATCTGAGAGGATACAGGAGTTTTAAGCCTCATGAATCTTGGTCCGAACTGACCCTTTACCTCCGATGTATTACCATCATCATCGGTATAAAGCCATTCGGTTGAATTATAAATTCCCTCAATCGTAAAGTATCCTTCGGGTGTTCGGTTATCACGATATTTGTGTTTTGACCCGTATGGCTTCGCGCAGGCGATACCTACCCGCTCCTGCTCTACCCCGAAACGATCGTATCGGTAACACTTCATCGTATTCTTATCCACTATCAGAAACCCATCCTCTTCATTATTGAGAAGTTTGCCGGCGTATTCAGGCACATCCTTTGCCATTTGCGGAATGATTCCGGCATTATATCTCTCTTTATCGGGAGAATTATTAATAAACTCCAGTATCTCTTCGGTAGTGGTCAGCACAGGCTTTTCCGGCTCTTTTTCCTCTTCAAACTCTATAGTATCCGACATGACACTATCGGGCATCACGGTATCGTTTGTGAGATATGAAGTATCGGCATTACCCTTGCATCCTCCCGAGATAAGCGTGAGGATATAAAACGTAATGGAAATTATGTAAATTAATGAACTTTTCATTTTAAATATCCTCAAGAATATGCCACTCCTTCAAAATATTTTTATGGGGATGAGGTCTGAGCGATTGAGATTGCGAATTTAATAATTTTTTACGATATTTGTACAAAGCAAGTTTAAAGAATATTACTAATTTTCCAAAAAAAATTATTAAATTCGCAGAGATGAATCAATATAATCCCCGGCCGGAAAATGACTCCGGTAAAATCTTCGGCCTTATCCTACTGGCAATCATCTGGATTTGGCTTGTTTATTACATGTTTTCCCGAGGTGGCGTCGATGGTAAAAATATCCTCATTGCATTATTCTCGGGGATTATTGTTTTTGTCCCTCTCTGGAAACGCCATATCTCCCCTATACTCTCCCGACGCAAAAATTCGTCTCAAAAATAATGAGTAATTCGTCTCAAAAATAATGAGTCTATTTAGATAATGAGTACTGATTCCGCTATACACAATAAAATATCTTCTGAATCTATCGCAAAGTCGGGGTCTGCAAAGTATCCTCTTCTTGACAGGATTAACTCTCCGGCCGATCTCAGGGCTCTCCCCGAGGAGTGTCTGCCTGAAGTCTGCCGCGAATTAAGATCTTTTATCATTGATTCGCTGGCCTCTAACCCCGGACACTTCGCATCAAGTATGGGTGCAGTCGATATTATTGTGGCTCTTCACTATGTGTTTGAAACCCCCGATGACCGCTTGGTCTTTGATGTGGGTCATCAGGCATATTCTCATAAACTTCTGACCGGACGCAGAGACCGGTTTAAGACTCAGCGTACTCTCGGTGGCCTTAGCGGTTTCCCTTCTCCTCTTGAATCTCCTTACGATACTTTTGTTGCCGGCCATGCCAGTAATTCCATCTCTGCGGCTTTAGGTATGGCTATCGCTGACAAACTCACACCTGGGTGCGAAAACAAAAAGACTGTGGCCCTTATCGGTGATGCCTCTATTTCGGGCGGCCTTGCATTTGAGGGATTGAATAATGCAGCCAACAATCCCAACGATCTTCTCATCATACTGAATGACAACGAGATGAGTATCGATAATAATGTCGGGGCATTGCACAGATACCTGTCTGACCTTTCTACGTCGCTGGGTTATAATAAGGCGAGAAAGAAGTTGTATGACTTTTTTCATACCAAGGGGTATATTGACGATAAGCGACGTGGCTCAATATTGAGATTCAACAATTCTCTTAAATCGCTCATTTCAAGCCAACAGAATATTTTCGAAGGTCTGAATATCAGATATTTCGGACCGTTTGACGGCCATGATGTTATTAAGATTGTCAAAATTTTAAGGGAGATAAAGGATATGAAGGGTCCCAGAATCCTGCATCTCCATACTCTGAAAGGTAAAGGGTTTGACGCGGCCGAAAAGGATCCTACCACATGGCATGCTCCCGGTAAGTTTGATCCTGTCTCCGGTTTGAGATTATCTTCTGACAGCAAGATAAGTAGTATGAAGTGGCAGGATGTTTTTGGTGAGTATCTGGTAGATTTGGCTAAAGAGAATCCCGCTCTGGTGGGTATCACGGCTGCTATGCCTACAGGCACTTCCATTTCTAAAATGATGAAATGTATGCCTGAACGCACTTTTGACGTCGGCATATCTGAAGGACACGCTGTGACATTTGCCGGCGGACTCGCGGCGGCCGGCAAGCACCCGTTTGTAGCAATCTATTCCTCTTTTCTACAAAGAGCATACGACAACATCATTCATGATGTGGCTATTCAGAACCTTCCGGTTACTTTCTGCATAGACCGCGCCGGCCTCGTAGGAGAAGACGGTGTGACACATCACGGTGTGTTTGACATGGTATATCTGCGTTGCATACCCAACATGTTGCTTGCCGCCCCTATGGACGCTCCCACACTCAGGTCGCTTATGCTCACGGCTTCGACCTTCAATGGGCCTTTGGCTATTCGGTACCCGAGGGGTAACGCTCCGGCATCTCCGGATATTGACAATCACAAAGTCTCAAAAGCGGAAATCGGTAAGGGTAGAATACTTAATCTTACCCCTGCGGCCAAGGTTGCCATACTCTCTATAGGTGAGATAGGCAATGAAGTTACCAAGAGTATCGATATTCTGAAAAAGAAAGGTATTGATGTTGATCATTATGATATGATTTGGGTCAAACCGCTCGATGAGTCCTTGTTAAAAGAGATTATAGGCCGGTATGATTATATTGTGACAGTCGAGGATGGAGCCCGCGATGGAGGCTTCGGTAGTGCTGTGTGCGAAAAAACAGGTGAACTGATAGAGAATTTAAAAGTCTCTGGCGATACTCAATCTCCCGCAGGGGGTAGTGTAAATATTAAATCTCCTGAAATCATAAGATTAGGTATACCGGATCGCTGGATCGGTCACGGCTCGGTATCTCAACTCCGCGAAATAACCGGAATTGATGCCAAATCAATAGCAAACGTAATCGAAAATCTGAAATGAAGATAATTATAGCCGGTGCGGGTGAGGTAGGCACTCACCTTGCCAAAATGTTATCAAATGAGGATCAGGATATTATATTACTTGACAATGATCAGGCCAAACTTGATTCAATAGATAGTAATTATAATCTGATGACTTGGAACGGAAGTACCTCTTCCTTTCAGACTTTACGGAATCTTGGAGTTGATGAGTGTGATCTTTATATCGCAGTCACTCCTTTTGAGACCCGCAATATCACTTCATGCTCTATAGCCAAAAGGCTCGGTGCGAAGAAGACAGTGGCACGTATAGATAATTCGGAATTTCTACAACCTCAAAACGGTAAAATCCTCAAAGAGGTGGGCGCGGACTTTCTTATCTATCCTGAAAATCTTGCCGCAGAGGAGATCAATCTATCGTTATCTCACAATTGGGCAAGATATTGGGGCGAACTCCACGGTGGCGGGTTGGTGCTTATCGGGGTGAAACTCCACGATGATTCTCCCCTGATAGATACTCAACTTAAAGATATTACCATTACGTCTCACGATTTTCACGTAGCGGCAATTAAGCGTAATAACGAGACTATCATACCTAATGGTAATGATTTTCTTAAACATGATGACATTGTTTACTTCATAACCACTCCCCCTTTTATAAATGAAGTACGCGAACTCTGCGGCAAGCGCAAGAGGGTCATAAAGAAGGCTATGATAATGGGTGCGACTCGAATCACTACCCGTTTCGCTCAATTGTATGGCGATAAGTATAATATCCGCATAATTGAGTCTGACCGCGCTCTATGTGAAGATATTGCCACCCGACTCCCGGATTGCGAAGTGGTACATGGCGACGGCAGAGATATTGAAGTCCTCAGAGAGAATAATATTTATCAGTATGATGCCTTTCTGGCTATGACCGACTCTTCGGAAACCAATATCCTATCCTGTCTTACCGCTAAGGAGTTTGGCGTACCCAAGACTGTAGCGGATGTGGAGAACCTTCAATTTTTCTCACAGGCGGAAAATCTGAATATCGGTACTATCATTAATAAAAAACTACTCGCCTCTTCGCGAATATTCAAGATATTGCTTGATGCAGATGAGAGTAATGCAAAATTTCTGGTACTTGCCGATGCCGAAGTGGCTGAATTAGTGGCGAAGCCGGGTTCTAAAATCACAAAAGCACCGGTTAAAGACCTCAAACTCCCTTTTGGTATGACGCTGGCAGCATTGGTGAGAGGTGAGCGTTGCGAACTCATAAGCGGCGGCACTAAAATAGAACCGGATGATTATGTGGTAGTTTTCTGCCTTTCGGGCACATTTTCGCGCGTAGAAAAACTATTCTCCTGATTAATCTCCTATTTTTCTCATTCACCTCACCTCCTCTCTTTATAATTTCCATTCACAGGTTATTTAAGTGGCAACTACTTTCAGACATAAAAGTTACATCAATTTCCCGATGCTTTTAAGGGTAATCGGGTGGCTCCTCCTTACCGAAGCAGCGATTATGGTAATACCATGCATTGCCGGTATTTGCTATAGCGAAGGGAGTGCTGTTAATTTTCTGATCTGTATCGGCATTACCGGTGGTATTGGCTTTGGTCTGATGAATCTCAGGCCTAAGTCTAAGGAGATGGGTAAACGTGAAGCAGTGCTGCTTACAGGGCTTGTATGGGTTATCCTCTCCCTGTTCGGCATGCTCCCTTTTCTGTTTTGTAGAACCCACTTTTCCGTTACAGATGCCTTCTTTGAATGTATGTCGGGTTTCACAACCACAGGGGCTTCAGTACTTGATACTCTTGAGGGAGTGCCTCATTCTATTCTGTTATGGAGATGTCTGGCACAATGGATCGGTGGTTTAGGTATAATACTCTTTACTCTTGCGATTCTCCCTATGCTGAATTATCAGGGGGGAATGCAACTGTTCAATGCGGAAGTTACCGGCATCACTCACGATAAATTACGTCCGCGTATAGGCAGCACATCTAAAGGTTTATGGCTTGTTTATATCTGTCTTACACTCCTTCTGACCATTCTGCTTCTCTGCTCCGACATGGGCTTTTTTGATGCAATATGCTACGGTCTTTCTACTATGTCGACAGGTGGATTTGCAAACTCTGATATGTCGCTGGGAAAATGGGATAGCAATTACATAAAGATCGTAATGATTATCTTTATGTTTCTCGGGGGGGTCAATTTCTCACTCCTCTTTAAGGCAGCCCACGGACAGGTCTCTGATTTGCGTAAAAATGATGCCCTTAAGGTCTACTGGTGGATTATAATTGCTTGCTTTGCGATTTTTACCGCGAATATTATCATCAATCATCTCGGCCATAATGTAGCAGACTATACTATTGACCCTCTTTTTCAGGCCGTTTCCATTCTCTCTTCTACCGGCATCACTCTCCCTAACTTTAGTGACTGGGGTAGCGTGAGTATCATAATATTGATTATTATGATGATAATGGGAGCCTGCGCCGGTTCTACTTCGGGGGGAGCCAAGATAGACAGATTCATTATTCTTTTTAAATTTCTGCGTAATGAATTTTACCGCACCATGCACCCTAATGCCATACGCACCGTGGTTATAAACGGAAAGGGTACCCCCACCCCGATCGTGATGAAGACGTTGGCGTTCCTATTTATGTACATTATAGTGATTATTGCCGGTGCAATAGGATTATTAATATGTGGTCTGCCGCTTAAGCACGGTCTGTTTTGCGCACTCTCGGCTGTAAGTAACACAGGCCTTGGAACAGACATTACCGGTGTGCAAGGCACATACTCTCATGTAAGCGATATGGCAAAATGGCTGCTCTCTTTCTTAATGCTTACCGGCCGTCTGGAGTTATATACAGTTCTCCTGATTTTCACTCCGGGATTCTGGAAGAAATAAGACATTTTATTATAAAATCCACAATCATCATTTACCTATTTCCCGTATAGTTTCCCAAAAGATTTTATATATTGTTGAATATAAGCAATATAAAAATTAACACCTATATAAAAGTTTTCCAAAACGGAAAACTTTTTAAATTTTAATACATTTAATGTTGCACTTTTCTGACAATATTATTAACTTTGCAGTGTCATAAATCAAAGCATAACGAACTCCCCATAAAAACTCGAAGATGATACAGGTTGTCGAAAAACGTGATGGTCGTGTAGTCGGTTTTAACGAAGAAAAAATTAAAGCCGCTATCCGTAAAGCCATGCTTTCTACCGAAGCAGGTGAAGATGAATCTCTTATACAGAAAATAACCGACCGCATCGGTATCGGTGGCAAGGAACGGATGACTGTAGAAGAGATACAGGATCGCGTAGAGATCGAACTCATGAAGTCTGCCCGTAAGGATGTAGCAAAAAGATACATCGCATATCGCGACAAACGATCCATCGCCAGAAAGGCAAAGACCCGCGATGTTTTTCTTGAAATTATCGAAGCCAAGAACAACGATATCACTCGCGAGAACGCGAATATGAACGCTGATTCTCCGGCAGGGATGATGATGAAGTTCGCCAGCGAGACCACCAAACCGTTTGTTGATGATTACCTGCTCTCGGCCGAAGCAAAAACAGCAGTAAGAAACAACTATATTCATATTCACGATAAGGATTATTACCCTACAAAGTCTCTGACATGTGTACAGCACCCTCTCGATAAAATTTTATCAAACGGTTTTGTCGCAGGTCATGGTGAGTCACGCCCCGCTAAACGCATCGAGACAGCAGCGGTTATCGCTTGTATCTCTCTCGAAACTGCGCAAAATGAGATGCACGGTGGTCAGGCTATTCCGGCTTTTGATTTCTACCTTGCTCCCTTTGTAAGATCTTCATTTATAGAGGAAGTACAGAATCTTGAAACTCTTACCGGCAATGATCTGAAGCATCTCTATCACACCGACATAAAGGATTTTATCAAATTACCGCTTGATAATCTCGAGGGGGAAGAACGTTTGCTTCAGCATGCTGTCAATAAGACTGTAGCGCGTGTGCATCAGGCTATGGAGGCGTTTATCCATAATATGAACACAATCCACTCCCGCGGCGGTAATCAGGTGGTATTCTCTTCTATAAATTACGGCACCGACACTTCGGCCGAAGGGAGATGTGTTATCCGCGAACTCCTCAATTCCACTTATGAGGGTGTAGGCAGCGGATCGACCGCAATATTCCCTATTCAGATTTGGAAGAAGAAGCGCGGAGTTTCTTATTTACCCGAAGATCCCAATTATGATCTTTATAAATTGGCTTGCAAGGTTTCCGCAAGACGCTTCTTCCCGAATTTCCTTAATCTGGATGCCTCTTTCAACCGGAGTGAGGAGTGGCGTGCCGATGATCCTAAACGTTACTACCACGAAGTGGCCACAATGGGTTGCCGCACAAGAGTTTACGAAAATCGATACGGTGACAAGACTTCAATCGGACGTGGCAATCTCTCTTTTACGACTATCAACATTGTCCGCCTCGCTATCGAGTGTATGGCTATCGTAGATAAGGAAGAACGGATAGAGCGTTTCTTTGAGCGTCTGGATGAGGTATTGGATATTACCGCAAAGCAGTTGCATGACCGTTTTAACTTCCAGAAGGGCGCTATGGCCAAGCAATTCCCTCTTGTAATGAGTGTGCTATGGAATGGTTCCGAGAATCTGAAACCGACCGATTCTATAGAGAGTGTGATAAATCAAGGTACTCTCGGCATAGGTTTTATCGGTTTGGCCGAGACATTGATAGCACTTTTAGGGAAGCATCACGGAGAATCGGAAGAGGCGCAGAATCTTGGCCTCCGCATTGTAAGCAGAATGAGAAGCCGCGCCAATGAATATTCTGAAAAGTATAATCACAATTATTCGGTACTTGCTACCCCGGCCGAAGGATTATCAGGTAAATTCACCAAACGTGACCGGGCATCGTTCGGTGTGATTAAGGGTGTGACTGATAAGGATTATTACACCAACTCTAATCATATTCCGGTTTATTACCACTGCTCTCCGCGTCACAAGGCCAAGGTCGAAGCCCCGTATCATGAACTCACACGCGGTGGTCATATCTTCTATGTGGAGATTGATGGAGACGCTACCCATAATGAAGAGGCAATCATGCAGATTGTAGATATGATGGATAAATATAATATCGGCTATGGTAGCGTTAATCATAATCGCAATCATTGTCCGGTGTGTGGCTATGAAAATGCCGACATCAATATGAGTGATTGCCCCCACTGCAATACTCCTTTTGAAACCATACAGCGTATCACCGGTTATCTGGTAGGTACTACTGACAGATGGAATTCCGGCAAACTGGCTGAATTACGCGATAGAATAGTGCATAAATAATCACTACTCTCAATTTGAATCCATATATGCCTAACCAGAATTTTTCGTAAGAATTACAGTAAAAAAAATTAAAATTTCAACAATATATTTTTCTTTTGATATGTTAATATTATATCCGGTCTGTATCTGCGACCGGATATATTTTATATATTATAAACATTGATAAATCATATATAAACCATGTCTGATCTTAAAAATGCCGCCCTTGAATATCACGAAGAAGGGAGACCCGGCAAAATAGAAATTACTCCTACCAAACCTTACTCTTCACAACGTGACCTCTCGCTCGCTTATTCTCCCGGCGTTGCTTACCCTTGTCTGGAGATTGAAAAGAATCCTTCCGACGCTTACCGATATACCAATAAAGGTAATCTTGTAGGCGTCATATCAAATGGTACCGCCGTATTAGGACTTGGCGATATCGGTGCGTTGGCCGGCAAACCTGTTATGGAAGGAAAGGCTCTCCTATTCAAGATTTTTTCCGGTCTGGACGCTTTTGATATCGAAATTAACGAGAAAGATCCGGATAAGTTTGTAGAGATAGTTAAGGCTATGGCTCCTACTTTCGGAGGTATCAATCTTGAGGATATAAAAGCACCTGAATGCTTTGAGATCGAACGTAGATTGAAAGAGGAGTGCGACATTCCTATCATGCATGATGATCAGCATGGCACAGCAATTATTTCAGGTGCCGGACTGCTGAATGCACTTGAAATTCAGAAAAAACATATAGGCGACATCAAACTGGTAGTAAATGGCGCCGGTGCGGCGGCAATCAGTTGCACCCGACTCTATAAGGCACTGGGCGTTAAGAGCGAAAATATCGTGATGTGCGACTCTAAAGGTGTCATCCGTGCGGATAGAGAGAAACTCACTGACCAGAAACGCGAATTTGCCACAACCAGAGACATCCATACTCTTGAGGAGGCTATGGTGGGGGCCGATGTATTTTTAGGGCTGAGTGTGGCAGGGGTGCTTACACCCGATATGATCCGCTCTATGGCACCGCGTCCTGTGGTGTTCGCATTAGCCAATCCTAACCCGGAGATTGATTACTATGAGGCTAAGGAAGCCGCACCCGATGTTATCGTGGCTACAGGCCGCAGTGATTATCCTAACCAGATTAATAATGTTATCGGATTCCCCTACATTTTCCGTGGTGCGCTCGACTGCGGAGCATCGGCTATCAATGAGGAGATGAAGATTGCAGCGGTTTATGCTATTTCCGAACTCGCCAAAGAACCGGTACCGAGCGTAGTAGATGAAGCATACGGATTGTCGGATCTGAAATTCGGTCCTGATTATATACTTCCGAAGGCTCTGGATCCACGTCTGCTTTTGCGTGTGGCTCCCGCTGTGGCAAAGGCTGCCATGATGAGCGGTATCTCCGCTCGTCCTATTGAAGATTGGAATGAATATCAGGTTAAACTACGCAAATTTATGGGCGATGACGGTAAATTGATGCGTACTATTACTGAGCATGTTAAAGAAAATCAGCGCCGCGTAGTATTTAGCGAAGGCAACATTGAGAATATGCTTCGCGCGGCCGCCCGATTACATAAAGAGGGTACTCTGATTCCGATTTTATTGGGCAATGCCGAGATGATTAATAAACATGCCGACAAACTTGGACTTGACATATCTGAGATTCAAATCATTAATCCCCGTCACGACCGTGAAGAAGCAAGACGCTCCAGATATGCCGAGGCTCTCTCTAAAAAGAAGGAACGCGAGGGTATCAGTTATGCCGAAGCGCTCGATAAGATGTATGACCGTTCTTATTTCGGCATGATGATGGTTGAGATGGGCGATGCCGATGCCTATATCGGTGGTGTCTACTCGGCTGCCAACAAGATGGCTGATCGCGCTGTGTCTATTGTGGGTTATAAGGAAGGGTATAATCATTTCGCCACTATGCATATCATGAATACCCGCCAAGGCACTTATTTCCTTGCTGACACTGCTGTTAACCCGATTAGCGATACTGATGCACTGGTTGATATAGCCAGACTCGCAGATCAGGCCGTAAAATTCTTTAATCAGAAACCGGTTATGGCCATGCTCTCTTATAGTAATTTCGGTTCAAATCGCAATGATCCAAGTCCTAAGAGAGTAGCCGATGCAGTAAAGGTGCTTCATGCCGATTATCCGGAAATAGAGGTGGATGGTGAAATGCAGGCCGATTACGCTCTTAATACAAAGATGCGCGATGAGGCATTCCCGTTCAATAAGATTAAGGGTAAGAAAGTAAATACACTTATCTTCCCTAATCTGAGTTCGGCCAACATCAGTTATAAACTCCTGCTCGGTATGGGCGTAGGTAATCTCATCGGTCCTATCCAGATAGGTTTGCGTAAACCTATCTATTTCACAGGAGTGTATTCCCAAGTAGATGAAATCATTGATCTCGCTACTGTGGCCGCTCTTGAATCATTCTTAAATACTAAAAATTAAACGCAACATTGTTATAACTCATCCTACTAAAGTGTTAAGGCTGTGGCGTTAACACTTTTGTGGGATGATTATTATATATTGCTAATACTTGTCTACGCAGACATTTAAGTGGATTAAGTTTATGAAATTTAATATTCTTGATATTCGCCGGGGTACCACTGTCGATGGCCCCGGCTTTCGCACATCTGTCTATCTGGCAGGGTGTAATCACAAGTGTCCGGGTTGTCATAACCC
>CAMWNR010000018.1 GCA_947175665.1 uncultured Porphyromonadaceae bacterium | reverse complement strand
CCATAGACCTCGCCGATACGCTGGTAATGACCGTGCGTGTCAGTTTTTGTCGCCAGACCTTGCAGGTGGATACCCATGTTCTTTTCATCGGGTAGATTACAGGTATCAATCTTCAGGTCGTTCAGCGGATTGCCGTCCTTGTCTCTTTTTTATTTATAACCCTATCACGTAGCGGTAATCGTTGATATGGTTAAACCTTATCACGCCGCCGGTGCTGGTCTATCTTGGGAAAGCGGGAGAGTAGGTAATCGCCCCCTTAACCAAGCCTCAGCAAACGCAGAGGCTTTTTTTATCTCTACTCACGTTAAACCTTATCACGCCGCCGGTGCTGGTCTATCTTAGGAAAGCGGGAGAGTAGGTATTCGCCCCCTTAAGGAAGCCTCAGCAAAACGCTGAGGCTTTTTTTTGTAAAACATTACCCCTCCAGTAGTGATGGTTGTTATTGTTAATCCTTATCACGCCTCCGGTGATGGTTTATAAATTATACTTTTTCAACTTCCTAAATTGAGTTCTATCGAAGAATCAGTTAATTTTGCACTTGCCAGTTGACTCTACATTATCGAAAAGTAATAATAATATTTGTAGAAATGGGTAAAAATATATAAATTTGCAACGCATGCCGCTTGCAGAAGCCCGGTATGGGCTAAGCGGGTGGGGTTGCAAAACATTGTGGAATGCGTTTACTCGGCGCTTTTTCTTGACGGTTAGAAACTTCGCAACTTTCAAATCGTAGTCAAGTGATAAGCAAACAGTAGATGCCTTGTGGATATGTAAATTATTTGTCGATAGTGTGTGCGTGAGTACATACTGTCGGTAATATCGCATATTCTGCGTGAGGCTTCTGCACGTTTGCTCGTTTCTTACTACGATGGGCAATGCGAAGGCCTCTAACCGTGAGAGCGAGCAATAGGTACAGTTCTCACGCATTTTTTTTATAACTAACGTCCCGATCAGGAGAACTCAGGGATACGTTATTTCTATCATGAAAGCGAGCAAAGTGATCTGCGCATTGGCAGTGGGGGTGGTTAGTCTACTACCTTTTTCAAGTCATGCTCATGGCTTTAAATGGGAAATGTCACCAAAGTATCTCGGTGAAATTCATGCCGGATACAAGACAACTACTAAAGTCGAAGGATACGATATGTATTCAGCAATGGCGGAAATAGGCACATTGCAGGGTGTTTCCCTTAATCAGTATCTTGATGTTGCTCTCGGAATAGATGCCCTAATGCTGACGCATTATTATGAGGGATGCGGTCTTAGATTCGCAATGAATACTTATCTGGATTTACGTCCGAAGTATTCCTTCACTGATTCATTCAAGGTGTTTCTAGATCTTGGTCTGGGCGGATATTTCAAGATAAAATCAAAGCCTGATATGAAGAGCGGCTTCTTCTGTCAGTTCGGACCCGGTATTGGTTACAAAAAATTTAATCTCTCATTGGGATTGCAGAGTTTTGGAACAGGAAAAGGTTCAGTAGGTTTTTACTCAAAAGTAGGTCTTTACTTCTAAAGAATCAGCAATATGGATAAGAAAATAATAGACAGACGCTCTTTCTTTAAGAAGGCAGCGAAAGCGGCATTGCCTATCGTGGCGGCTATCACAATACCCTCAATTCTGACATCATGTAAAATCGACGAACCGTATTACGACGGTGGCTCATCTTCCGGATGTTCTACATGCACAGGAGGCTGCAAGGGAGGCTGTGGAGGAACTTGTGTAAGTAATTGCAGTGCGATATGTGGAGGTAGCGTATGCAAGGGAACGTGTGGCGGTGCATGTTCTTCGAGTTGTGGAAGCACTTGTAGGGGACTATGTACAAAAAGCAATAAATATTAATCCCTATTATTTCGTAACTCAATATGGATAAAATAACGCGCCGATATTTTTTTAAGAAAAGTATCAGAACGGTCTTGCCAATTATGGCAGCAATCACTTTCCCCGGCATTCTTGCTTCTTGTGATGAGCCGGATGGCGGAGGCAGTTCAGGTTCATCTTCCGGATGTTCCGGATGTTCATACACATGCAAGGTGTCATGTGGGGATACATGCCGAGCAAATATGGCATATTCTCCGGCTTCATGTTCCGGCAGTTCGTGCAAGGGAGCCTGTATGTCCAACTGTAAGACCGGATGCTACGGTAGTTGTAAGTATGGAAGCAGATAACTGATGAATCATAAAAAATATTAGATAAATCCCTATAATAGATAAATAAAGATGAATAGAATTAAAGAACTCTCCCGTGTTTTATCGATAGTGCTGTGTGCGCTTATGCTGTCACTTACAATGGTGGCATGTGGCGATGATGATGAGCCGGATGGTGCGAGCGGTTCCGGTATTGTTACCCCCGCGGAACTTGCGCGTGAATGGACATTAGTAAAGAATGTCGTATTATACTCCGAAGTGGATGCTTCTAAATCTGACCAGACAATCGATTATTCGGCTTCTTCATCGCCCCGTTATCGCTTCTACGAGGTTACTCTAATTGATGATTCGATTCTCTCATGGCAAGAGAAAAGTGCTTCCGGTTCAAAGGTTGGTAACCCGGTTGAATATACTTTGGATGGTGATAATCTGATCGATTCGAAAGGAAGTATATGCGGAAAAGTAGAAGGTTATAACTTGAGTCATTCCTGGAATAACTTGAGAATTACATGGTTTGCCGATACTTCGATGAACACTTTTGGTGCCCCATGCATGTCTTACTACATGAAATGATGTGTCTTACAGAAATACTTGCCCGGAGGGTAAGATGTTGAAACGAATATGATTATCCGATTCTCCAAGTTATCAATTATGACCAACTTGGAGAATCGGAAGGAAATTATTATGGAAGAAGAAATAGGGATTAAAGAAAACGAAAGGGGATGGCAGGATGGGATGTCAAAGAATATAACCTTCATTGTCACTAAAGATTGTCAACTTGCGTGCAAATATTGCTATCTTGTCGGCAAAAATGAAAAAGAAAGAATGACATGGCAGGTTGCCAAGAAAGTAATTGATTATGTTCTTGATAATGAAAAACAATTCAAAGAGCAATCGGTAATCTGGGATTTTATAGGAGGCGAACCGTTTCTTGAAATAGAGTTGATTGATAAAATCTGTGACTATATCAAGACCGAGATGTTTCGGAGAAATCACCATTGGTTTGATTCCTATCGTTTCTCATTCTCAACGAATGGTATAAATTACGATGATAAGAGAGTGCAACGATTTATCGAAAAGAATATCGACCATCTCTCCATCGGTATTACTATCGACGGTACAAAACGCAAACATGATCTTAATCGTATTTGGAAAGGGAGTGGTGGCGAAGAGCAAGGAAGTTATGACGATGTTGTGAGAAATATACCATTGTGGTTGAAACAGTTTCCGGATGCTTCTACAAAAGTGACCATCAGTTCGGCTGATATTCCCTACATATCTGAAAGTGTACTTCATCTTTATTCGCTTGGAATCAAGGAGGTTAATATCAATGTCGTGTTTGAGGATGTATGGAAAGATGGTGATGATAATCTATTTGAAGAACAATTGATGATATTGGCGGATGAAATCATAGATAAGGGATATTATAAAGATTATGCCTGTTCATTATTTTCTGATAGCATAGGCAAACCCTTAGACGCTGCGCTTGATAATCAAAATTGGTGTGGAGCGGGTAAGATGTTGTCAGTTGATGCTGCCGGTAATTTCTATCCTTGCACTCGTTTTGCCGCTTATTCTTTGCGTTCGAAAAGACCGGTTATAATTGGTAACGTGACAGAAGGGATTGATGAAAATCTGCTACGGCCTTTCCTGACACTTGACAGAATCACTCAATCACCTCAGGAATGTATCGACTGCGAAGTAGCGAGCGGATGTGCGTGGTGTCAAGGTGAAAATTACGATGCCGCCGAGACGGATACCATCTATCAACGCTCTACGGCTATCTGCAAAATGCATAAGGCCCGTGTACGTGCCAACAACTATTACTGGAATAAACTCTATCGTAAACTCGAATCAGAAGGAAAGAGGAATGACTACGATACCGTATCGAAGAAGTCCGGCTCTCAATCTTGCTGATAAAATACGAAATCATAATGCTTAAATATCTTATAGTGCAGTTGGATGATTCTGCGCCATCGTTCTGCCACTATCCTGACTCTGAAAGAGAACCGAAACTTATCCCCTTGGATACACTAAGGAAGGGTCTTCTCCGGTCGATGAAGGAGAATCTGACCGTGCAGTTTATCTATCCTGATTACGAACTTCCTAATGAATATGCAGCGCTTATCGACTCTGTCTATCATGCCGATATCGTTTCTGTAAAATCTGAAAATTCCGGTTTGCTTGCCGGGGCAGAAGTCATTGTAATTAATTCATTGGAGAATCTTGAGAATTTTAAATTCGCTGAGGGTAAGGCATACGTTTGGCGCACATCAATCTCGGATTTTTTGAAAAATAATGGTAAGTTATCCATGATTTTACCGCGGATTGATAGATTGAATGTAGTGTTTACCGATGTAGCAAATTTCAATGATTCACTTAAGGTGAATTATGCTAAGGCTTTGGATAAATTGGCAGAAGTAATCGTTGCCGAATATGATCGCCAACATCCCGTTCAGTTGAATCTTCTGACCGACAGAATACTACTGGACGAGATGAATAACTGTAATGCCGGTGATGAGTGTATCACTCTTTGTCCGGACGGACGCTACTATATCTGCCCGGCCTTTTATTCGGATTCGAAAAATGCGGTCGGGGATGTAAATAATGGACTGAATGTGAAGAATCCACAGTTGTACAGGATAAATCACGCACCGATTTGCCGAACGTGCGATGCGTGGCAATGCCGCCGATGTGTGTGGTTGAATCGCAATCTTACACTGGAGGTAAATACTCCCGGTCGACAGCAATGTGTTATGACTCATCTGGAGCGAAATGCCTCCGCTCGACTGTTGGAAAATCTTCGCAATAATAAAATTTTAGGCCTGACTAAGGTACTATACGGACGGACGCTACTATATCTGCCCGGCCTTTTATTCGGATTCGAAAAATGCGGTCGGGGATGTAAATAATGGACTGAATGTGAAGAATCCACAGTTGTACAGGATAAATCACGCACCGATTTGCCGAACGTGCGATGCGTGGCAATGCCGCCGATGTGTGTGGTTGAATCGCAATCTTACACTGGAGGTAAATACTCCCGGTCGACAGCAATGTGTTATGACTCATCTGGAGCGAAATGCCTCCGCTCGACTGTTGGAAAATCTTCGCAATAATAAAATTTTAGGCCTGACTAAGGTACTATACGAAACGGATTGTCTGGATCCGTTTGAAAAATTAATCTATTGATATTAAATATCTATTATATAAAAGAATATGAGGAAAGAAGTAGGATGCGTTTCGGCAGAAGAACGCGATGAGATACAGATACTTTTCGAGCGTCGTAACGGTTTGAATGAACTCGCCAAGATTCTTACTCCTGAAAATGAAGAACTCTATGAGCGACTTATAAAGGATATGGGGGTAACATCAACGAGGTTTCAGAATTGGTGGGATCGTATGGCCGGGAAGTATCAGTGGGAATCAACTCCCGACGGTAATTGGGAGATTGATTTTAATGATGGTAGAATTTATCTTGTTACTACAGAATGACACTATGTATGATTGGCGCCACGGAGATTATACTGATATGCGCCGTGATTCTTCTGATTTTTCGGAGGAAAAAAACTGCCTGAACTGATGAAAGGAATGGGCCAGGGGGTGAAAAGTTTCAAGGAGGGGATGTCAGAACCTTCAGAAGAAGAGATGCAGCGCAGGGTGAAGGAAGAGACTGACAGGCGTGTCGAAGAGGAAATGCAACGTAGGGTTGAGGCAGAGATCCGCCGCCGGCAATCGGAGACTGACTCCGTGGCTACAAAACAACAGACCGAAAGTGAGTGAACAATACTCGGATAAAGAAATGTTGACATTCGGAGGGCATCTTGAAGTATTACGCAAGATGCTCTTCCGGATTATTGCCGTCGTAGTAGTGATGGCAAGTATTATTTTCTGCTTTAAGCAGGAGACCTTTGCCATACTGTTGGCCCCCTCAAAATTCGACTTCTGTACGTTTGGATTTGTGGAAGCCATTATGCATGATTTAGGCATGGATTTACATTTTGAAGAATTCCACATTCCTCTTATCAGTACTGACCTTTCGGCTCAGTTTATGTCCCATATCACTGTGTCGTGCATTCTCGGAGTGTTACTTGCAAGTCCGTATATTCTTTTCGAACTCTTCCGTTTTATCTCTCCGGCTTTATATGATAGCGAGCGACGCTATTCAGTATTGGTGGCGGTCATAATCTACGCCCTCTTTATTATTGGAATACTGATGAGTTACTTTGTGATATTCCCAATATCATTTCGATTTCTTGCCAATTATCAAGTCGATGAATCAATAAAGAGTACTATCACACTCGACTCATATATCTCGACCTTCGCCACACTGAATTTCATGATGGGGATTGTATTTCAGTTGCCAGTATTTGCATTTGTACTCGGGCGGATGGGCTTTATAGATGCAGATCTGCTACGAGGTTATCGCGCATACGCGTTTGTATTGATAATGATAATCGCAGCAATTATCACCCCTCCCGACATCTTCACTCTATTAATAGTTACTATTCCCATATATGCTCTTTACGAACTCAGTATAGTTGTCCTTAAGCGTTGGGAACTGCTACCTTCCGATATCTGTGAATCGGAAGATAAAGTTGAATAATCACGTAGTCCTTCCGAATTCTGTTGCACCGTTACTTTTAATTTAAGGGTTGTGAGGGTGCAATGTATTGCCCTACAGTCGATTTATTGCACTTTTGTGGTTTATGGGCTGATTGCTTTCTTTTTGTACGGATTTTTTTGTAATTTTGGTGTATGGATAATTTGCCTCTTTTTTCTATCATTACGATTACTTTTAATGCTGAAAGTGAAGTCGGTGTTACCGTGAAGTCTGTCGCTGATCAGACGTTCCGTAATTTTGAACATATCATCGTAGATGGCGGCTCCACCGATAATACATTATGTGAAGCAAGAAAATTTTCCGACTCACTCCGTATACTCAGCGAAAAAGATCGCGGACTTTATGATGCTATGAATAAAGGTATCGATCTGGCTAAGGGGAAATATATTATTTTCCTTAATGCAGGTGATGCGTTTGCTAACAGTGATGTTCTTGACCTTTTGGCTACGCATATCCCTTCTGCTGTAAATCTCCCTTATTCGAATGTAGATGTCTATCGCCCGAAGAGTAAACGAAGTGAAAACATCTCATCTGCTGATACGGCAGACGGTCAGTCACCGGAAGAGGATTCTTGTTTCGGCACTTATGCAGAGCCTGTGACAGATATTGCGGAAGATAAAGATCCTGATATTTTATATGGTGATACTGTAATTGTAGATGAAAATAGAGTATTTTTAAGACCGAGACATCTTAGTGTGCCCGAAAAACTTACCTTTAAATCGTTTTCAAAGGGTATGCTTATCTGTCATCAGGCTTTTTGTGTGCGTAAATCTATCGCACCTTACTATGATTTGAACTACCGGTTTTCGGCAGATTATGATTGGTGTGTGAAGTGTATTGCCGCGACATCACCGGATAAATGTGTAAACGTACATAGCATAATAATTGAATATCTGGATAACGGTCTTACTGAGAAAAATAAGAAGGAATCTCTTAGAGAACGTTACAATATTATGAAGCATTATTATGGTACTCCCTTAACGGTGTTGCGCCATATCTCATTTATCCCGCGGGCGATAATACGAAAATTCAAAAAGTGATGAAGCAAGAGGTAAAAGCGAGCATACTTGTTATTACTTACAATCAGGTAGACCGCATAGAGAGGGCTATCAATAGTCTGCTGCGTCAGGAGTGTAGTTACAAATGGGAAATAATACTTGCTGATGATGCTTCAACCGACGGTACCCGGAGAGTCTGCGAGCGATTTGCGGCAGATTATCCCGAATTGATACGTATAATGCCGTATGCGAAAAATAAGGGATTGGTAGGCAATTACTTTGATGCATTCGAGATAGCCCGGGGTGAATATATCAGTGACTGTGCCGGTGATGATGAATGGCTTGATCCGAAGCGTCTGCAACGCCAGATAGAGTTTCTTGACTCGCATCCGGAATGCTCTGTATGTTTTTGCGATGTAGAAGTCTACAAAGATGGCGAACGGGTCGGTCTTCATTCGCAAGATAAAAGTCGTAACGGTTATTTTAAGGAACATGTAGAGGGCTACGCATTGCTGACGGGTGTGCTTAATAATACGGTCTCATTGCCATATACCCTTTCGGCTGCTCTATATCGTAAGGATGCGGTCATGAGTATATATATTAAACATCGGGAGATGTTGAGAAATGAGAAAGGGGGTATAGAAGATGTGCCACTTATTGCAGCGCTCGGTGCTACGGGCGACGGCGGTTATCTCCCCATAACAGGATATAGATATTATATCGAGGGGGAATCAATATCAAATAATCTCAGTTATGAAAAAGAGTATCGCTTTTATAGCGGAGTGCTGAGGTTAGTACGCAAATTGGCCGAATTTTACAAAGTTCCCTTAAGTGAATTAAAAGATCATTATCAAAGCAAGATCTCGCATATAGCCGCTCAGGCGCGACATGCAAATGCTCCCGAACTCATAGAAGATATTAAAGCGATATCTGCTGATTGGAGTATGCCGATACCCTTGAGAGGGAGGATACATCTGTTATTACTCTCCTTACAGAGAAAGAAGCCTGGAGTGTAACCATATATAGAGAGCGTAGTAATTTATAATCGTTCTAAATATTATTTGGAAGTATTATAAATTATGTCGGAATATTGCTGTAAAATTTGGCGTAGCGCCCACAAACGGATAAATTTGCAATGAAAATAATACTATACCTAAGGAACTCCTGCAATAGGGATAAGATATAGGATATTTTCAAAAGAGAAATTAATATTAACTACAAAAATATTCAAAATTATGGCTTACGTAATTGGTGACAACTGTATCGCTTGCGGTACTTGCCAGCCTGTTTGCCCCGTAGAGGCAATCTCAGAAGGCGAAATCTACAAAATTGATCCCGACACTTGCATCAGTTGTGGCAGCTGCGCAGCAGTTTGTCCTTCAGACGCTATCTCAGAGGGTTAATCAGATTTGCCGGTATTGCCGAAAGGTGATACAAGCGAATGCCTGAGAGAAGATGCGCATATCTCTCTCGGAGCGATTCTTTGAAAATTCATAATGCATTAAGATGATTTATTCCGATTTCGGGATAAATCATCTTTTTTTTCGTTATATTTGTAAGAAATAAGTAGGTAATTAAAATTAATGTGCAAATAAAACTTAAAGATTTTTGAGATAATTTCCATGCGGAGCGAAGGAAGATACTTTGTATCTGACTGAGTGACAATTGGAAATTAGCCAAAAAGATTAAGTTTTATTGCACAAGATATTCTATTACTTCTTACTTCTTTAATATCGTTTAATTTTCATTACCTACTTATTGAGAATAAGTAAGCAATGAAGTTATGAAAGTATGCAGTACGATAATATCGTTTAGTGTTATATATACATTAAGGTTCACTACTTGCTTAGTTAGTTAATTTGCAATATATATCTTTTATGGAAAGATTGAAGGTTAAAATCATAAATAAGAGTCATCATCCGCTCCCCGATTACGGCACATTTGAGGCTGCCGGTATGGATGTGAGAGCGTATCTGCCGGAGGGTTCGATTGTATTAAAACCGGGTCAGCGCGGACTGATACCTACCGGTCTTTATATGCAACTCCCTCAGGGCTATGAATGTCAGATACGGCCCCGATCCGGTCTGGCGTTAAAACACGGATTAACCGTGCTCAATACTCCCGGGACCGTCGATGCCGACTATCGCGGTGAAATAGGTGTAATACTTATCAACCTTGGCGAATATGATTATGAAATCAAGGACGGTGAGCGTATATGCCAGATGGTAATAAAGAGTTACACTAAAGTAGAATGGGTAGAGACCGATCGTCTGGATCGCACCGAGCGTGAGGATGGTGCATTCGGCCACACCGGCACTGACTGATAAATTTAAATCTCCGGCATGACAAAATCGAGAAGAGTTAGAGATATTAACACACTATATCACAAAAAAAACTGCAATCTTGGCAGACAGACGGGTATAAGGAAGATAATGTTTATATTGCTTCCCATACTTGTCATATCATTTGCATCGCAATACAGCGCTGCTCGTGGCACAAAGGGTGGGATAGCACAATCTGTAGAAAAAGAGAGGTTGCGTAATAAGGCCCGTCATTATTATCTGCGTGGGGTAGAAGCAGAGGCCGAAGGTAAGGGGGATATTGCTACCGAGTATTATAAGTATGCATATATGGTGGATACAACCTATCCGGAGGCAGCCTATCAATATGGTATACGCCGGCTCACTCTCCCCGTAGAATCATCCGGACCCTCAGCCGATGAGATAGCGCGTACCCGTAAAATCATCGAGAAATTTACGGATGCTTATCCGGCGGATCTCTTCCCTCAGTTGGTCTATGCCAGGCTTCTTGACCAGTTACAGATGTCTGATGCATACATATCAATTCTCGAAAAGGTCAGAGGGTATCATCCCACCAACTCCGATATAGTGCAACTCCTCTCAAACGCCTATATGGATAGCCGGCAATACGATAAAGCGCTTGAGGCAATTGATGCCTATTCACTTGCCGAGGGAGAGGACTATGAGTCTACGGTAAGAAAGGCAACAGTGCAGATAGCCAAAGGTGATTCCATAGGTGCTCTCGGTACAGTAGATAAGATGATATTAAAATATCCCCGCAATCCGCAGTATCCTGTATTTAAATCGCAACTCTATATGTATCTCAACATGCCGGACTCGGCAATGGCAATAGCCCGTAAAGCGGAGTCTATGGTAGAACCCGGTACCGGAGGAGCGGTAAAACTGCAGATTGCCGATATCTATAGAGAGCAGGGAGACAGCGTAAACTATGATACCAAGGTATATGAGGCACTCCTCACCGAAGATATACCGTTTGATACAAAAAATGCGATACTTACGGAGTATCTGCAGGATCTTCTTACGCAGGATGGTGATCGCACGCGCGGTGACCGACTCTTCGAGGGGTTGCTGCAGCAGTATCCTCACGAAGCATCGTTGCGCGCGCTGAGTTCGCGATATGCCGCCTCAAAGGGTGATATGGATAAGGCCTCGGAAGATATAGCGTATGCCCTCGACCTTGACAGCCATAACAGCGATTACTGGGAACTGGCGATGATGTATGTGCTGTCTGATGCGGATTGGGATAAAGCGAACGCTCTGTATAAGAAATCGCTCGATATATTGGGAGAGACATCACTGCAGATGGATCTGATGATAGGTAATGTAGCCATGATGAAAGATGACTATGACTCCGCCCTAAAGATATATCAGAACGCCCTTGATAAACATTTCCCGGGTCAGACTCTTAATAAAACTCTTGATCTCAATGCATTGGCCCCATATCTTACCTACGATACAATCGACCCTCTCATATCCCTTTATCGCCAGATAGGTGATGTGTATAACTTCAAGGGGGAATTGGATAATGTAAAGGTAAATTATGAAAACGCGCTTATGCTGAATCCGTATGATGCGTTGACTCTCAATAATTATGCCTATTATCTTATCAAGGATGAGAAAGATATCACTCCCGAAGGGTTAGAGCGTGCTGATGAATTGTCAAAATCAGCCATAGATGTTGCTCCCGACAATCTTATTTATCAGGATACCCGTGCATGGGTGTACTTTAATAAGGGTGAATATCGTGATGCTCTGGAGATGATGGAAAAAGTAATGGAGCAGATAGATAAGATTACCGAACCGGATGAGATATATGAATATTACTCTCATTACGGAGATATTCTGTATAAGAATGATATGAAAGATGAGGCGGTCAAGGCCTGGAAGAAGGCACTTGATGCAAAGCCTGATGATACGGTTCTTCTCAAGAAGATAAAACACGGTTTTTAATCGTAAACAAACGTACAGAGATGCAATATATGATAATGAATAGTGGTAGCAGGAGGGGTTTCAGACTGCTGATACTCTTATTGATTGCCCTTTTTACAGCGAATGTATCCGCTCAGACTCCTCTGAGTGAAAAAGAGGGACGTAAGAGAGTCAAGGAGATAGTCGGTACCTATCCGCAGTGGACTACCGCCGAGTGGCAAGGTAAGGTTAAGAGTGACATGCTCCCCATCGCCCTTACAGCCAAAGTATTCTTAAAGCGTGATCAATTGATATTGATTTCACTCCGTGCGCCATTGCTCGGCGAAGTGGCCAGAGTGGAGGTAGATCCTCAATCGGTGTTGCTTATCAATAAGATGAAGCGCCGATATTGGAAAAGAGAAATTAGCGATATAGATACACGGATGCCCGGTAGTTTCGAGTGTCTGCAGTCGTTATTGCTCGGACGCGCATTTATTATC
Source organism: uncultured Porphyromonadaceae bacterium (assembly GCA_947175665.1). Lineage (GTDB taxonomy): Bacteria > Bacteroidota > Bacteroidia > Bacteroidales > Muribaculaceae > Lepagella. The sequence continues at coordinate 16,751 of CAMWNR010000018.1, read as the reverse complement.
GGCCAGGGGGAGTTGAGTGAGACTTCTGCTCAATATGCCGGATATTATACTATGGATGAGGATATTACCTTTATAGCGCCCATGATACCGGTTGAAATAGAGAACTTCAACTACGGATTTGCCATAAATGGAGCCGGACAGATGATAAATATTATCATGCAATATGCTGAGACAGAGTCTCAAAGCGAGGATATAATCTCGTCCGCACAGAGTGGAGACGATTATAACCGTCTCACTTCCGGATCAGAAGAAAAGATTAAGAATTATGACTTTTCGGCACAGATTACCCCGGCAAACAGCGGTAGCAATGTACAGGCTACTATGATCGCTGAGCAGATGAAGGTAAATCTCAATATCGAGGGGATCAAGATAGTATGGGGTGGCAACGGATTCGCCCGACTTAACTTAACATCAAATTATCAGTCTACTACGCTGAGCCAATGTCTCAGATTCTGATTATATATGACAGCATCATTTAAGACCAGGATATCAAGAATACTTGTTTGCAGTATGCTCACCGCATCCCTGACGGTGGGTACGATAACTCTGCCTGCAGACCTTTATGCCCAGACCTCAAAGAATAAGAAGAAAACTTCAGGTACTTCTACCTCTAAATCTTCAGGTACCCGCAAGAGCGGTACCTCAACATCAAAGAAGGGGGGGGCGGCACAAAAAGGGAAAACCACATCCAAGCAAAGTAAAGGTAGTGGTAATAAAGGTAATAATCGCTCCAAAAAGCAGGAGAGTTCGCAAGATCTGAAGAAGCGTCAGCAGAGTGTACAGGCAGAAGTAAACGCCACAAAAGCCGAGATACGTAAAAATGATGCATCGATCAAGAAGAATCTTAATGAACTCTCCAAGATAGAGCAAGATATAGCGGTATCTCAAAAAGAGACCAATAGTTTAGGCGCTGAGGTAAAAAAACTATCGGCCGACATCACCGCACTTGAAGGGAAGATAAAGACTCACACCGATGAGGTCAATACGCTGCGCGATGAGTACCTTAAAGCGGTAAAAAAGATGAGAATAGCCCGAAAGGGGAGTTCCAAGTTGGCGTATATATTCGGAGCGAAGAGTCTCTCGCAAGGTGCGCGGCGTATGCGCTATCTTAAGGAGTTTTCCGCATGGAAGGATAAGCAGACCGAAGAGATACGCAAGAAAGTGGAACTTCTAAGCAAAGAGAATGAAGCACTCCATGCAGCCGAGGCGGATAAAAAGGTTATGCTCGGCAGGGAATTAAAGGCACAGCAGAAACTTACCGAACAGCAAAAACAGCAGACTCTGATTGTAGCGGATTTGAGAGCCAATGGTGAGGCTCTCAATTCACATCTTGAGCGTAAACAGGCGGAAGTAAACCAACTGCGTAATCAGGTAGCCGCCGTCATAGCCCAAGAGCAACGCCGTGCCGAAGAGGCGCGCCGTGCTGAGGAGGCAAGACGAGCCGAAGAAGCCCGTAAGGCTGAGGAGCGACGCAGAGCCGAAGAGGCGAGAAAGGCTGAGGAACAACGCAAAGCCGAAGAGGAACAAGCCGCCCGGACGGTTGAGAAGAATACCAATAAAGAGAAAGCCGTAAAGGAAGTACCGCAAAAAGAGAACGGTAAAAAAGGTAACAACTCAACTACACCAAAAGATGCTTCCCAAAAGGGTAAAAGCAAGCAAGAAAATATAAAGAAAGAGAATGCGCGAAATGATAAAGGTGGGTATGCCGCTGCCCGACAGCGCAGGCCTCGTGGCGGAGCGGGTGATAACTCCTCTGCAGGAGGAGGTGTACCTAAAGTGACCACTCCAAAAGGATCCGAATCAAAAGCAAATATATCTCATTCTAATAATGGATCTAACTTTGCGGCTATGCGGGGTTCGTTACCCCGTCCGGTAGCAGGCAGTTGGAGAGTAGTGAGTCCGTTTGGCAAGCATTCCCTCCCGGATCTTCCCCATGTTACCTACGATAATCCCGGCATAGATGTCGAGGTGAGCAACGGTGCGGTCGCCAAGGCTGTATACGCCGGAACGGTATCAGGGGTATACGTAATACCCGGATTCAGTACGGTAGTGATAGTAAATCATGGTGATTACTATACGGTATATGGCAATATTGCTTCGGCCGGAGTAAAAGTAGGTGATAAAGTGGCTCAGGGTCATACTATCGGTAAGGTGGCCTCTGATGCCGATGATCCCTCACACTCCCAATTCCATTTTGAAGTATGGAAAGGTAGAGAGAAACTCAATCCGAGCAGTTGGATTAAATAACGCGCTGGTAAAGATGTTTAAGATAAGCAGATATAGCGAGCAATCCAAGGCTGAATGGGATGCTTTTGTAGAGGAGAGCCGCAATGCGACCTTCCTCTTCAAACGCTCATATATGGATTATCATTCCGACAGGTTTCAAGACCACTCCCTTATGGTATGGAAGAATGATAATCTATGCGGGTTGCTCCCTGCCAACCTTACAGATGAGGACGGTAACCGGGTATTGCACAGTCATGGAGGTATTACCTACGGCGGCCTGATCCTGCCGTCACGCCATATTGATGCCTCGGATGTGATGGAGATATTCGGATCAATACGGCAATATTGTATAGAAAATAATATCAACGGTCTGGATTATAAAGCATTGCCCTACATATACGCCACCATGCCCTCTCAGGAGGATATATATGCGATACAGAATATGGGTGGGCGATTTACGGAATGTAATCTATCATGCTGTATAGATATGCAGCACAATCCCGGATACAACAACCAGCAGAAAAGGAATCTTAAAAAGGGTATTTCCCACGGGCTGACACTCCACAAGGGGGTGAAGGTCGAAGAATTTCATGATCTGTTGAGCCGATGTCTTGCCGAGCGGTATGAAGCGTGCCCTGTACATACAGCCGCAGAATTAGACTTACTGATCTCGCGTTTTCCGGAAAATATAATCATATATGGAGTGCGAAATGACAGGAAATTAGTGGCCGCTGTGTGTCTATATCTATCCGAGCAGGTGGTGCATACGCAATATATATGCAGTTCACTGCAAGGGCGTAGTGAAGGGGCGCTTGCGCTGCTGTTTCATGAGTTGATTAAGGAATATAGCGGAGCATACCGATATTTTGACTTCGGAACCTCAAATGAAGATCACGGACGCTATCTGAATCCCGGACTTTATCGTCAGAAATCAGCCTTAGGAGGCAGCGGTGTGGTATATCCGCGCTATTATCTTGATTTTGTCACATCTCAGCATCAGGAATAAGATGGGTGAGGCGGTAGAAAATAAAAAGCAAGGTATTAAGGGGAGAATCAGACACTACAGTGCACAGACCTCACCTACCAGCCGTAAGATACTCAAAGTGATGAGTATCTTTACCGGAGTAGAATTTCTCGGGATACTCTGCTCGATGATAAAAATGAAATTTGTGGCACTCTGGCTCGATGCCCTCGGTGTGGGTATATTCAATATATTCAATACCACGATAGAGACTACAACCTATCTCACCGGCCTGGGGATACGTCAGAGCAGTGTGCGCGAACTCGCATCGGCTAAAAGCAGAGGTGAGGGTTATCTGCGTAAGATGATAGGAGTAGTGAGGAGTTGGAGCGTAGTTGCCGCATTGTTGGGAGGTATGGGTCTGACAGCACTCTCATGGCCACTGGCCGAGATTTTTTTTGATGATGGGAGTATGTGGTGGAATTTTGCGATACTCGGAGGAGCGATGATACTCAACTCACTCTATGCGGGTGAAAGTGCCGTATTTCAGGCCACCGAATCGTTTATGCGTCTTGCCCGGGCCGGCATAATAGGAGCCATAGGTGGCTTAATTGTCTCCCTCCCGCTGTTTTATCTGTTGGGTAATAAGAGTATCTCATTGAGTATCATAGTCTATAGCCTTATAACTATGATTGCCGGCTATATGCTTCGCGATAAGAAGTGGGATACATCAGATGTCTCATTATCCTCTCTTCGCCCCGGTGTTAAGATGATAAAATTAGGGGCATGGATATCGATAACCGGATTTTTCAGTGCACTCTGCCAATTAGTGTTTATCTCATGGCTAAACCGTACAGCCTCAACAGCCGAGGTGGGTTTATACGGTGCGGGAATGACCTTGGTGATAAGATATACCGGGCTGGTGTTTAACTCTGTGATACTTGAGTTTTATCCGCGTATCTCTGCAAATCTCTCTCACCCGCGGCGCATGAATCTTTTTATCAATCACGAGGTCACGCTGCTGCTGTTGCTTTTTACCCCATTGTTATTGCTGTTTCTCATATTCAGGGAGTGGATAGTCTATCTACTGTACAGCGCTGAATTTTTACCAATATTACCCTTTATCACGTGGGGTATAATCCTCATAATTTTCAGGGTGGTGAGCAATACCTTAGGTATGTGCATACTCGCCAAAGGTGAGGGTAAAATATACATGCTCTCCGAGAGTGCCGATGCTCTGCTGGGTCTTGCATTAAGTATATGGTTATATAACGAGATGGGGTTGGAGGGATTAGGTATAGCATTGGTAATCTGGCACTTCTGTTACCTGGTGCTGGTATCACTGATATGCAGATACCGTTATCATCTCAATCTGAGTCGTAATAGTGTGATACTGACGGTGGTATCAGCGGTTACGGCCTTTGGATCCGTGGCGCTTATCTACACGGTGCCGCAGGTATGGAGCATTACCGTCATGAGTGTTGTGGCGATGGTATACATCTATTGTTTCGTGCGCTTTCTGTTCAGTCGCCGTAAGTCGCGCACACCTTTAAGCCAATCAGCACAATAATTAAATTTATCCCGTATAGAGCCGGAGAATCGTAACGCATGTGTAATCATGCGCAGTGGCCATGTGGCCGGATGCATTATGGCTATAGAGGCCCCTTTGGTCTGAATAAACCGCGGTGTATCTTCGATACGCATGCAAGTAGTGTCAGAATCATGAGCGCAAATAGTAACCGGTATGAAACGCGACGGAATCTTATTTCTTACCACATCATGTACAAACAGATCCTCCTCGCCGGCACAAAAATACTCACCTACACCGAATAGAGTGTTAAATTTAATATCATATCGCGCGAGTGCCTCCCGCCGCCATGCCATCTCGAAGCCTGTGACATAGTATAATTTAGGCCATTTGTCAAGGAGAGAGAAACTCCGTGAGGGATATTCACGCGGAGCGACGCTACTGCTATATCTGAATGTAAAGAAGTCAATATCAGGATACGAGTCAAAGGTGTCTATGACAGACTGTATCTGATCAGGAGTATATGCCACATCATCGTCACTGCTCAACAGCAACGGGGCAGAGGCATGGGAGAGTACGAGATTACGGTTAGTGGCCACTCCGCGGGTATCGGTAGGGAATATGCGGAAATCCCCCCGCTCGCTGAGCGAAGGGGGGATTATAGGTTTATCATCACCGTATTGCCAACTTACAAGATACTCCACACCCTTGATCTTAGGATGCTGAAGGGTAGCGACAGATTCGATACCTTTCTTGCCATAAGCCACAATCAGTACCTGAAGGCGGATGAGGTTATCTGCGGCGTCGGCGCACTGATTTTGCTGCATTGGAATTGGATGTAGAAGAACTACTCTTTACAGAGGGTGATTTGGCAGCCCTCTTTTTAGTGACGTTACGCTTTTTGGAAGATGCGGTAGAAGTCCTGGGGGTTCTCTTCTCCTGTATCTGCTCCTCGACTACGGTAAGCGTAGAGAGTGTGTCACCTCTCTCAGCGGCCAGTTTGGCCTGTTCCTCACGTTCTTTCTGAGCGAGATACTCCTCACGGGTCGGTACCCACAGATGTTTGCCATACTCTTTAAGACGCTTGTCGATGCTATCCTGTGCCGCTTTGCGCTCGTCAGGGTCAGGATACATCTGATTCATCGACAGGTTACGCAGGTTGCGGGTCTTATAGATTTCACCGTCATACATGCCGAGATTGAAGTAATCATCGAGCGAATACTGAGGGAGATTATTGTCATCGGTGAGGAAAATATATTGACTTGCGAGATAGGGACGAAGGGCATCAAACTTAACCCAGAACATAGGGTAGCGTGTGTCGCCGCCAAAGTCGCCCATGCGGTTCAGAACCGGGCAGATAGCCTCGACGCGGGTCTTCATCTGGTTCGACCGGCGGTCAAATTCCCACTTTTCAAGTATGTAGTAGTTCAAGACCTGACCGGTAGGTACGTCAGCCTCTTCGATGGTGATAGTCTGTCCTTTGCCCGACCCCGAACTCTTATAATATATACCGAAACGGTCGAGCATTTCGGGTACATTGATTTTATATTGATCGGTAAAGACCTCGCGTCCGTCAAGATACTCGTAAGCCGGGATACGGCCATTGACCACATTGTTAAGAATAAGTCTGAAGAGATTCTGCTGCCCGTCTACTACATCTTCGGGGAAATAGAGAGGGGTATTCTCATCTTTGGTGAGATCCAGTTGCCGGTAGATCTGGCGCATATATTCCAGATCGGCATCATGCGGAGCCTTATTTTCATAGAAGTCCTGCATACGGTCGGTGACCCCCGGGGTAGCAGACTCGGTTTTCTTCTTATCTCTCTCAGAGCGCTTACGCACTCCGGAGGCAGACTCAACCTGAGCAAACCCCGCTGCTGCTATAGTAGCGGTGAGAGCAAGTACCGGTAATATTTTCTTATAGACTTTCATAGTCAAAATGATTTTATTAGTTAAGTGCTACCTCCATAGGGGAGATGTCGCGGGTTATGCCGTCGGGACCTTTTGCCTTTACACCGGATATAAAGAATGTTTTGCCCGGTTTAAGGCGCTTGAACTGCTCCTTCTGGCGATCTGAGAAATGGGCACCGTTGCTAACTTCAGGTATAGCATTACCCATTGAGTCGAAAAATATCGTTGAGAAAGATATGACAGTATAAGACACATTGATGATACCGTCATCTACAGCGGCACCAAGACCACCGGCAGCCATCAACTGCGCCTTGGAGATACGTTTCGGAGTACCCTTATAAGCCACGGTATTACCGGAAGCATCCTTAATGGCTATAAACGGGTCCGGATCGGGGAGTTTGCGGACTCTGAATTTCATTGAGCCTACATCCTGACGGCGGCCGTCCATATCAGCCGAAACCGAAATTGTCACTTCAGTACCTACCTGCGATACATGAGCCACCCAACTGTCGCCCGAGCGAGTAAGCGTACCGGCCGATATAGTAGCCTGCACATTATTCATAGCCACACCCGGTACCGAAATAGAAATCGGATTGTCGATGCCGGCATAGAGTACATTCATCATCGTAGGGGAGATGGTAGCCATAGGTTCGATGACGGTATACTTGTGTGCAAACGGGCGTCGATCCATAGTGCCGTCACCCTTCATCACCTCGATAAATCCCGAGTACTCGTGGGTGCCGACGGAGTTGGCGGTAAACTCATAGATTCCATTGGGGTTAGCCAATTTCTGACCGTTGATAAAGATAGTAGGGCGCTGAGTGGTATCGATAGCGGCAAGCACAATATTTGCCGAGTATTTACCACCGCGTATAATCATGTTGGAGTTAGGGATAACGTAAGCATTGAGTTCGTTGACACGAATATCACCTATATCAACATTTGTGATAAGGTTGGTAAGTGCCTCCGACTCAGCCTGACGTATGTCATTCTGGAGTTTGGTAAGGAGAGTCACCGCCGCGATTGCAGGCATGTTCTCAAACATTTTCTGTTCCCAGAGATACGGTCCTACAGTACCCTGGGGAGGGGTTACGGTAGTGGAAAGCATTTCCAGAACGGCACCCTGTTTGGCCGAATCCGGTATCAGTTTGGTTACGTATGACCGGTACCCCTCGATTGCTTCACGCAGTTTGCGTCCTTTCAGGGTAGCGGGATTAAGCATAGTTACCGAAGCCGCCTCCAGATCATCCAGATTCTGAATATCGTTATAATCACCCTTGGGGCCATCGGCCTTACGCGCTATATCCATCTTAAGCGAATCGATCGAGAGGTACAACTGAGTGGTGCGTTGATGCAGATCCACCCCCTTCTGATACCACGGACCGACTTTGGTAGGATTTTTGGCATAGAGATCGGAGAGATACTTGAATTGAATCTCATTCTTAGCCGACATATTGCGATTAGTACGGTTTAAGCCGTCCTGAACCTGGCTGAAACCATTGAGCACATCGCTCGAAACGTTAAGAGCCAGCATTGCGGTGAGGACGATATACATGAGGTTAATCATCCTCTGTCGCGGCGACATTCTTGCTACATTATTACCGCCTGCCATAGTTTAAGCCTCCTCTTTTTCGGCGAAGGGATTGAAATCGGGGCGACCGCCTTGGGGCGCTCCTCCCATCATGGGGTTATACATATTGATGGTCATGGCGGTGATCATCTTCTCATACACGCTGTTGAGTTGCTTCATATAGCGGGCCATTTTCTCGGTCTCCTCGCAATAGTGAGCGCTCTCGGCTGCTGATTTCTCATACATATCCCTGATATCCTTAAGGCCGCGGTTTACGCGATCGATAGATTCAAGTTGAGACGAGATGCTTTTGAGTTGAATCTCGTAAATGGTGTTAAGACCACCGATATTGCGGTTGAGATCCTCCATTTTATCTACATAACCTTCGGCCGAGCGAGAGATAGAATCAGAGTTCTGAGTGATAGCCTGATAAGAATTAAGCAGTACGGAAGAGACCTCGTTGAGTGCGCCGGTGGTGGCACGGAGTTGATTCATCTGCTCGGCAATGCCTGAAAGTTGTGAAAGATAATCCTGAGTAGCGGTAGCGAGTTCGGCCATCTGTGAGAGTTGCTCGGAAGCGGCCGAGAGACGTGAGATGCTCTCGCGCAGAGAGAGTGTATCTTCTTCAGACAGCGCCACACCCGCCGGGATACCCGCAGCACTCATAGCGCCTGCAGCCGAAACGGAGGGTACTCCATCGGTCGAAAATTCATACCCCTCGGGGAGTTCACCGCCGGCCACCACAACTCCGCCGGCACCACCGGCAAAAGAAGGGCGATCATCAGGGTCTTTAGAGTCGAGTACGGGGAAAACCTCTTCCCAGGCATACTCCTTAGGAGGACGGTCAAACGCCGTAAGGATAAACATGGCGATCTCGGTACCCATACCGATACAAAGCAGAGTGGCACCACCCGGGAGGTGCAGAATTTTAAAAAGCGCACCCCAGATTACGATAGCCGCGCCAATAGAGTAAGCGAAATTAAAGAAGCGCTGTCCCTTGGCGCCATGTAGGAAGCGTTCGATGCCGTTGGCGTATTTTCTGATTTTAACCATTCTCTCTTAAAAATTTATTTCTTTTTCTTCTGAGTACCCTTAGCGAAGCCTATCTGCGAGCGAACGCAGCGGAAGCCGATGTAAGAGCGCTGTTCATTCTGATACTCCCACATACGGAGATCCGAACGGAGGTTCTGAGCCACATCCTTCCATGAGCCGCCGCGTACAATCTTACGTTTCATCTTGTACGGGTCTTCTTTGGCGGCATCATAGCGATATTCCGGATTGAGGTCAGAGGTGAGTTTATTGATTGACTCGGTATATGCGGTAGAGGTCCACTCAGAGACGTTACCTGCCATATCGTAGAGGCCGAAATCATTAGGGGCGAAAGTGCCAACCTGAGAGGTGATCACATGGCCGTCGCGTACGAAGTCTCCATCCATCGGCTTGAAGTTAGCGTAAAAGCATCCGCGCTCATCGTAGGGGAGTGTCTGTTCCCAAGGATAAGAAGATTCGGAGTTGCCGGCACGCGCGGCATATTCCCATTCAGCCTCGGTGGGGAGGCGGTAAGGCTCGATATATACACCTTCACGACCGAGCGAGCGGCGCAGATAATCGGTGCGCCAGTTGGCAAATGCGTTAGCCTGCTCCCAACTTACGCCTACCACAGGGTAGTCATTGTAACCTGCGTGAGAGAAATATAGTCGGGTATAAGGTTCGTTGTATGCATTGTCAAAATCGTTGATCCATGCGGTAGTGTCGGGATAAACGTTTACAATATAGGTATTGAGGAAATCGTAGTTGCCTGTAAGAGGGCGAGATACGGTCTCGCGGATAATCTTGCCATCCTCATTCATATATGCGGTATCCTTGGAGATGACAGGCAGTTCGTCGGATACTGCTATATCTGTATTATACTCGCGGGTCTCGGGATCGAGACGGTTTTTGCGTTTAGCCGCCGCGGTATGATTGTATATTTCGTAACGGTAATTGAGTTGAGTAGGGTCAAGTTCGCGACGTCCGGTTATCGGATTGGTGCGGTATACCGACTCAATAGCGCGCAACTCATCCTCGTTGGCATTGCGCCAAGGTATAGGTTTATTCCAGTTAAGATAGGGTGTGATAGGATTACCCTCCTTATCCTCTTCGATTTTAAATGCCTCATTGCCACCGAAAGCCGGGTCAGCGAGACGCTCACGGATTATAGAGTCGCGCACCCAAAATACAAATTGCTTATATTTTGAGTTGGTAACTTCGGTCTCATCCATCCAGAAAGAATCGACAGAGACACCTCTGGGATTGGCCTTGATACCCCTGAGGGTATCATCGGTGACGGGACCCATAGCGTAAGCGCCACGGTCTACCAGAACCATGCCGTAAGGGTTAGGTTCGGCAAAGGTAGTGCCACCTACACCGGTAACTTCACCCCCGGCGCCACCACCGCGCGGGGCTGCGCATGCACCGCCCAAAACGAGCAGAGCGAGCAAAGGAATCCATATCGAACGGTTGAGTCCGCAAAAGGATAGGTATTTCTTAGATATTTTATTCATGATAGTCATAGACGCTACATTATTCTGATGCTACGGTGTTTATTCTTATTTTTTCCGGAGAAATCAAGTTTAAGTTGATAGCCCGCGATTAGTTCGTGGCTTCCCGAAGAAGCCCGGTTGATGGCTGAGAGAGGGTAGTCGTAGGCATATCCCAGAAAGAAATTCTTAAATTCCACTCCGATCATAGCGCTGATGGCCTCTTTCCATCTGTAACCCAGACCGAAGGTGATAAACCGATTATAAGTGGCTCGGGCCGTTACCTCTGCCGAAAATGAACTGAAATCGGTGCGAACCAACAGTGAGGGCTGCAATGAAAATAACGTATTTTTTAGCGGAATATTGCTATCAGCCATAAAATAAAGGGTTCGCGGAAGGATAGTCTGATATTCATGTGAATCCGAACTCTCCGATCCTTCGATATTCAGGCGCACCGAGGGCTGGAGGAGGTGTAGCGCACCCACCCCTACAGAGAAGTACTTATGGCTATACATTATCCCCGCCGAGAGGTCAAAAGCATTGCCTGTAAGATCCTGTGAGGGGAGAGAGGTATCATTACCCTCGTGATAATCGTCATTGTCAGGGATATATATTTCAGACCCCTTAAATTTAGAATTGTAATATCCGGGCTGGATGCCTATGCTGAATTCACCTTTCAGCAAGCGGAATTTATAAGAGAGTTGCAGACTGGTCTGGAGATTGGAGAAGAGTCCCAGTGAGGTTTGAGAGAAATTCACACCCACGCCAACCTTCTGTTTGCCGAATTTAAAAGGGGAATCCGCAACAGCCATAAAAGACTTGGGGGCATTTGTGATACCGAGCCATTGCAGTTTGGCACCTCCGCGTATGCGAAGATAATCTGTAGATCCGGTGGCGGCGGGGTTGTAATAAGTAGGTACGGCCCAATACTGAGTGAGTTGTGCTTCTGCCTGCGCCTTCATTTCAAGTTGAAGAAGGAGCATAAACAGTATCAGAGCCGCAATTCTTGCATGGCGGACTCTGAGCCTGATTAATAGTCCGGAGTATAAATGTTTTCGATTTGAGATCATCTGGGCAGGGGGTTAAGTAATCCGAATAAAAAATGATAGTTACTCAAAATAGAAATTTATAACCACCATGTTTGATTTTACCTTAGAGAGCGATTCGGTTATCTTGAAAGTATGAGGATCCTGGTCGAGATCCGGGCGGTTATGCTTCAGGATATCGGTGAGTCCGAAGCAGAACTTGATTTCAGGTATAAACTTAAAGAAAGGGAGATAAAAATCGCATCCGAGACCGACGGTGAGATAGCAGTCAAAGGGGTTGAACATCAAGTAGTCAGACCTCTTCTTGCTTACATCAAAAGCCGCCATGATGCCGGCAGTGACAAAGGGGCGGGTGTTGCGCAGCCGGTCGCCGGAGATTTTGAGATCCACAGGCACGACAACGTATGCGCTTTTTACCGTCTGGGTGGCGTTTATAGGCATAAAGCCGTCTTCTTCAGAAGGTTGACTTGATTGATCAGCATTATGGTCGATCATTTCGACTGTTTTGGAGCCGAAATACATGCCGGGAGTAAGACGCAGGTTAAGATACTTATGGAGTCGCAGATCACCCAAAACATTCACACAGAAACCGGGGGAGAAAGCAGGCACCTCGGCCACCCACTTCTGACCATCGGGAGTAACAAGACCGTTATGAGTAAAACTCAGGTCCTGCACATGCGCTCCGACAGAAAACCCAAGGTGTATGCGTTTCTGATCGGCATAGGGACGATTGAGCAATTTATCGCGCGGAGCGGCTTCTGCCGTCAAGGTCATTGACAGCATGAAGAGGGATATGAATAGAGTTAAGATAGTTCGAAACTGAAACCGCATTATCCGTAAATTAGAATATAATCAATTAAAAGTAAGCCCCATATCCTTACCTGCAAAAAAAATATCATGCAGGTTGTAAAGATAACGTGAAAAGTAATGGCATTATTTCAATTTTTTGTTAAATTTGTAGATTAATATGGATAATATAAGGTCAGATATATCTGCGTCAGGTATCGCTGCCGCTCCATCTAAGATGGAGTGGGGGAGAATTATCAGCGATAAGCGTCTCGGAATGGAGGAGTATCATGATCCGCGCCGGCATATCCGCAGTGATTTTCAGCGCGATTACGACAGACTGATATTCTCCTCTCCATTCAGACGTATGCAGAATAAGACTCAGGTATTTCCATTGCCGGGGAGCATATTTGTGCATAACCGTCTTACTCATAGCCTTGAAGTGTCATCGGTAGGGAGGTCTATGGCCAATGAGGTGGCTCTGCAACTCCTGGAGCGTCACGAAGGTGAACCGTGGGTCGGGAAACTGCGCCATATCGGGGATATAGTGGCTACGGCCTGCCTGAGTCACGATCTTGGAAATCCCCCGTTCGGTCATAATGGAGAGAAGACCATCTCTACTTTTTTTACCGAAGGTGCGGGTCAGATATTCAAATCCCTCATTTCAGAGCGCAGATGGGAAGATATAAGTCATTTTGAAGGGAATGCCAATTCCTTCAGATTACTCTGCCATCAGTTTGAAGGCCGACGCGAGGGTGGCTTTGCCATGACTTACAGTTCGCTGGCCTCGGTAGTGAAATATCCCTTTACGTCCGAGCATTGCAAGCATAACGGTAAATTCGGATTTTTCGAGAGTGAGGAGGGGATATACCGTAGGGTAGCCGAAGATCTCGGCATACCGGAGTTGTCGCAGGGTGTATTCGCGCGCCATCCGCTGGTATGGCTTGTAGAGGCAGCCGATGATATTTGCTATCAGGTTATGGATATAGAGGACGCCCATAGGCTTAAGATTCTCTCGACCGATGAGGTGAAGCGGCTTCTGCTCGACTTCTTTGATTCGGAGAGGGGAGCACGAATGGTCAGAAGTATGGATCGTCTTAAAGATCCTAACGAGCAGATAGGTTACCTGCGGTCAAACGTAATAGGGGCGATGGTCAACGAGTGCGCGTCAGTCTTTGTAAGAGAAGAAGACAAAATACTGAGCGGTACGGCACAAGGTTCACTTATCGGCATGATGGAGCCTCGCCTGCGCGAAGCCTATCAGCGTTGCAGCGATACCGCCTGGGCCAAGATATACCGCAGTGCGGAGGTGGTGGATATAGAGATTGCGGGCAACCGCATCCTGACTTATCTGCTTGAGGTGTTCACTGAGGCTATATTGCATCCGGAACGAAACTTTTCGCGGTTGCTTATAGAGAAGGTGCCGGCTCAATACAGTATGCGCGATGAGGACCTGTATCACCGGTTGCAAGGGGTGCTTGACCATGTGAGCGGTATGACCGATGTGTATGCGCTCAACCTATACAGGCAACTCAACGGATTGACCTTGCCGGCTGTATGATGCAAGACAACAGATGTATTATGACAACCCTATTAAATTTACGGTTAAAGAGACTTTATTTAGAGATACTTAACATCTACATATAAAATGATAAAAAAAATCAAGGCGTTAAACAAGGTGACTCTGCTCCTTCTTATATGCTTTATATATACGGGGTTTGCTAAGGCTCAGTCACCTGAATCATTATCCAATCCCAACGTAGGGAATCCCTCCAATTATGTCTGCGATCCTTACGGGCAATTATCATCGGGTACAGTATCTTATATCAATGGCAGATTGGCAAAGGTGCGCAAGGAGACTACTGCCGAGGTGGCTGTGGCCATAGTCAAGAATCTTGACGGCATGAGCGTGGAGGAATACTCTTATGATCTTTTCCGCCATTGGGGATTGGGTAAGAAGGATAAAGATAACGGAGTTCTCTTCGTATTGGCTACCGAAGACAGGAAATGTTACATTCAGGTCGGTTCCGGTATGGAGGGGGTGTTGCCCGATATATCCTGTGCAAATATTATCCGTCGTTTTGTGGTACCCCCGATGAAGGATGGAAACCTGAGCCAGGCCGTAGCCGGTACAGTCAATGAGATTGCCACTGTCATAACTAATCCCGAAGTAGCCGAGGAGGTGAAAAGTGCATTGAGCGACAGCAACGGCAGCGAGATAAAAGCCTTAGACGGCGAACTCTTTATGGAGTTTATATTTGTAGTGGTATGTGCGGTATTTATATTTGCCCTCATCTTTCTGTGTATAGATTTATATAACACCCACGGACGTGATAACTATCGCAGGGCCATGACCTGGCGTTCGCATCTTGGTACCTATTGGTGGGCTGCCGCTCTATCGCTTGGTACCGCTCTTCCTATTGCCCTGCTTGCCTATTGGTTATATCGGCGTTCGCGTGATGTGCCGGAAATCTGCGATACTTGCGGAGCAAAGATGAATAAACTCTCGGAAGAGGATGATAACGCTTTTCTGTCAGATTCACAAGATTTTGAGGAAAAACTCGGTACAGTCGATTACGATGTATGGCTATGCCCCGATTGTGGCACAGTAGCCCGCTTCCCCTACGCTGAAAAGCAATTGAAGTATCAGAAGTGTCCTGAATGTCATACCGTAGCCATGAATCTTGTGATGGATAAGGTAGTGGTGCCTGCCACAACCAAGCATGCGGGTCATGGCGAAAAATTGTATCAGTGCCAATATTGCAAGCATACCAAGCGTGTAGGCTACTCCATACCGCGTAAGACAGATGATGCAGCGGTTTTAGGAGCATTGGCCGCCGGTGCTATCCTCGGTAGCGGCAGAGGTGGCAGCAATGGCGGTGGCTTCGGTGGTGGCTTCGGCGGAGGCGGTACAAGCGGCGGTGGTGCCTCCGGTAGTTGGTGAACCCCTGCAGATGCTATAGTGTTACTTATAAGAAACATTATACGGCAATCTTCTGAAGATTGCTGAATTAGATAACAGTATATTGAAAATGAGTTTGATGATAAAGCCTTGCCACCCTGTGGTTCTGATGCTGGCAGGCGTATTGGTGGGATTAGGAAGTTGCAACGGAGATAAGGAATCTGTACGCGGCGACGGTATGACCTTTGAGTCATTTATATATAATGGGAAAGCGCAGGATGCAGATCTTGACTCGATACGTATGGAGTTGGAGGACTATTCAGGCCTCTGGGATATTAAATCAGAAGGTGTATTGCCCCTATCGGCCGGCAAGCATGACGTGACGGCATTGCGCGATACACTGATGAGATTGGCCTCGGTGCAGAATGTAGACGATAAGATTCAGGCATGTTTGCCTCCGACATTGTCAGCAACCACCGAGGCTACCGATTCGGTAAATGCTGAAAGTTTGTTGATTAATAGGGTGTCAGTAAATCTTATGACTCCTCAACTGCTTGTGATGCAGGTGTTTAATTACTCATACTCTGAAGGTGCGGCTCACGGTAACTACTCCACTACATATATCAATTACGATATGGAGTCGGGAAAGATTCTTACCCTCCCTGACATCTTCGTAGCCGGATATGAGAGAATGCTGCTCCCGAAGGTTGTAAAGCAATTGATAGAGCGAGGCGATCTGATTGTGGAGGAAGAAGAGATTATGATACCCCAAAACTTCCGCGTTACAGAGGATGGTATTGAATTTGTATATTCACTATATTCGGTAGCACCATATTCCAGTGGGGAACCACGGGTATTACTCTATTCAGGTGATCTTGAAGATGTGCTGACCCCGCTCGGTAAAACCGTAATGGAATTGCCCTACGAATAAAACGATCCCAATCGAGTCATTACAACGGAATGTCAAGGCCAGCCGGAAGCATCTGCGTGTGATGATGGATAATATTTTAAACTGCCCCCAATAAGTCTTGAAATCTTTTTGGGGGCAGTTTATCTCTTTTGGGTAAATCAGGGTCTACCGGGGGGTGAGAGTTATGGTACTCTCATGATAAGGGAATTGCAGTAGCAAGGTAGATGGAGGAGTGAAGCGGGCCTTGAGATGATGATACATCGGCGAACCGAACGGGTCGATCCAGGTGAGATTATAAACCGATTCTATCCCCGATGGCGTAAGGCGCCCCTTTAACATTCCGGGTTGCCATGCCGAGGCGTTGATGCGTGCCCCCTCCAGATATACGATCT
>CAMWNR010000017.1 GCA_947175665.1 uncultured Porphyromonadaceae bacterium | reverse complement strand
GTTGAGCGCTGACGGTTCGCTGCGCCGCGAGAATCCCAACGAGGAGCAGATCAACGTACCCGCCAACCCCACCCACTACTGGCGTTACCGTATGCACCTCACAGTAGAGCAACTCCGCAAAGAGCATAACTTCAACTCTGCTCTCCGCGATAAAATCCACCACTCAGGCCGCTGACTCCGATGACCCGAGTCTAACTAAAACTCCAACCTGAAACAACCGCCCTCAACACGGGCGCTCATTAAAGGCCCGCATCAGAAAAGTCTCCGACTTCTTCCGATGCGGGCCTGATACTTATAACTATTACTTATAACTGATACTTATAACTGATACTTAACAACTGATACTTAATAACTGATACTTAATACCTCATACTTATAATAGAGTTCTTTCTGATTATTTCGCCCCTCACACCGGCAAGAAATATTAATAGTGTAAACCTGTGATGATGGCTCGGCGCAGTGCGCTTTGGCATACCGGGCAAAAGGTCGAGTAAGTGTTGTTGCGCATACGGCATTCATTGGCGGGACGATATACCCCCTTTGAGACGTAACCTCCACCCTCGTATAGCCCGACCGGGTAGAGGTGTACTGATTCAGATGGTGTGGGGATAGGTGTGCCGGGAGCGAGCATTCCCACCCATTTCGAGCCGAATTCTTTTAAGGTGGTGACATTCGGTTCCCACGGTTCCACATCAAGCGGGTAGATACCTTCTTCTATTTCTTCCTTGTAATATTCATCGGCCAACCCTCCGAAACTATGCCCGAATTCATGAACGAATGCCGGCAGAAAACGGTCGCTGTCAGCCGCCATGACCATGCAGTGGTTATAGATTCCTGAACCTCCATATTCCGGTGTGTTGCCTAATACGATTATATGTTGGTATGGGATGCCGGCCAAGGCATCGTGCATTTTATGCACTTTAGTGACAGTAAGATATTTTTCTGATCCGAAGGTATCGAAATGAGTTCCGAATGCTGAGTCGTAAGATAGCCCTGACGATGGCTTGCTGACCCCGCTCTCTGCCGAGGGGGTACCGACGGCATAGAAATTAAAGGCCTCCGGATAGTCTGAAAATGGTGCGTAACTCATCAGTTCGTTTACACCCCGTTCTGCAGCGACAAAGAATCGGTTCATCTCATCCGCTCTGTATCCTTCGGCTAATATACACACATTGATTGCATCTTCACCTCCATACCTGATTATCCTTACGGGGTATTTGGGCGTCATGTCGGCCTGAGTGGTTTCACTCCGCACCGGGTGGTAGGTTATTGTTTTCTCCATTATCGGCCGGTGATGCATATCATTAAACCGAATATGGATCCCAACACTATCGACAGGCATCGGCAACAGCAAGGTATTTTCAAAATAAGCCGGTTGGCCGTTATTTCGTTCACCGGAATACCATTCATTAAAGAGAGTGGAAAATGTATGATGATATACAGTATCTCCCTCGGCATCTGTAATTTTTACCGATGCATTTCCGGCCAGAGGCACCTCTGTCATTCGGTTCTTCTTTCCATACCATCCGGGTATATTTATAAATCGAATATCGCGGATATCCATTACTTCTCCTTGGCCGTATATACCAAAGTCAACCCTTAGCGTGGTATCTTTCCACTCTCCCCTAACCTCAAGGAGAGTAAAAATAATTATAATCAATGTTGTTATCTTTTTCATGGCACCTGAACAGAGGTGTTAAGTGTTAGTTTTTAGGTGTTAGTTTTTAGGTGTTAAGTATTAGTTATTAGTGATTAGTTATTAGTGATTAGGTTTTAGGTTTTTTGACATTAAGTTTTATGTATTATGGAGGTGCCGGGTGTTATGGCAGACTGGAGGGGGCATCAATTGAGCAGGCGACTTATGGCTTGCTCATCGAGGATGGTGTATATGCGGTTACCGTTGGGGGTATAGGTTGGATCGGGTAGTGCAAAGAGTTCGCCGAGCAGGCTCTCCATTTCTATATCCGTGAGGTGCTTACCTCGCGTTATCGCTGCGCTGCGAGCCATTACCAGACATATTCTTTCCAGCACCGAAGCCATAGGTCGCTGATCGAGTCCGTAGTTGGGTGAGTCTTCGGTCACGGAGTCCAGTATCCTCAGTACTGTATCTTTGGGGTCACACCCGCGCAGGTCTGATGGTACACCTGTAATATTCCATCTGTCATCCGCGTCGTATTCCAGTTCAAACCCTATACCGGCTATCTCATCTTTTGCTTCGCTCAGTGCTGTCTGCTGCTCGGGTGTAAGGGTAAGGACTTCCGGGAACATCACTTTCTGTGATACTCTCTGTCTGTTTCGTGCCGTAGTCAGAAACTGCTCGTACAGCACTTTGACATGTGCCCGATGCTGATCTATGAGCATCAAACCTTCGCGCCGAGATGTGATGATGTATTTATCGGCAAATTGCAGACAGAGTCCCTCAATATGCAGTGAGGAGTCTTCAAGACCGGGGAGTTGGTCTTTACCGGGTTGGGAATACTTCTCTTCATCGAGCATTTCTCTCCCTTTTGCCATAAAGCCGGCATAAAGTTTATCCCAGTTACGCAAGTTATCGGACTCTCTTCCGGATATTTTATGACCGCTGTATCCCGGTGATGCATCACTCCCACCAAAGCCGGGAAAGTAATCATCCCGGTCAGAGTTGTGACCTCCGGTTATATCATTTAAGTCTACAGTTGCAAAGGGGTTGTAATCATCGGGCAGATCACGATGGATTGCATTATCCTTACCTTGAAGCGGGTTTACCGGCACTGCGTCTACCGAGAAATCTATTGAAGGTACAGCAGAGTTTTTACCTAATGAGGCTTTGACCGCTGCTACCAGCAGGGGCCATATCTCTGACTCATATTCAAATTTTATCTCATTCTTGGTAGGATGTATATTAACATCTATAGTAGCCGGATCTACCTCAAGTTTTATGAAATAGCAGGGCTGTGTATCAGCGGCGATCAACCCCTCATAGCAACTCAGTATCGCTTTATGGAAATAGGGATGTCGCATATTGCGCCCGTTGACTATCAGAAACTGCAGGGCATTACGACGTCTTGCGAATTCGGGTCGTGACAAAAAACCGTGTATCTTTACCAGCGATGTATCCACCTCTACGGGGAGCAACTGCATCTTAAGATTATTTTTCCATATATCGTGGATGCGTTGGTGAAGACTCCCTGCACGCAGATCTATTCGCTTGTTGCCGGTATCTATACTCAGTCTTATATTGTTATTTACCAGCGCGAGACGCTCAAATTCTCGCATTATATTCATTAACTCTACATTGTCGCTCTTAAGAAATTTGCGACGTGCAGGTACATTAAAGAATATATTCTTCACGCTGAGCGACGTCCCTTTATCGCACACGCATACCTCTTGCTTCTCGACCTTGGAGCCCGAAATAAGCAATAATGTACCCGTCTGAGCATCGGCGGTTCGTGTGCGCAGTTCTACCTGTGATATGGCGCATATAGATGGGAGTGCCTCTCCTCTAAACCCCATAGTCTGCAGGGTAAAAAGATCATCTGCGCGCTTTATCTTGGAGGTGGCATGCCGCTCGAATGCCATCCGGGCATCTACCGGACTCATGCCGCATCCATTATCCACCACCTGTATCAGAGTGCGGCCGGCATCCTTTATATATATGCGTATGTCGGTGGCCCCTGCATCTACAGCATTCTCTACCAACTCCTTTATTACCGAAGCGGGTCGCTGTATAACCTCTCCGGCGGCTATCTGATTGGCCACTGAGTCGGGAAGGAGTCTTATGACATCACTCATTGTTGTTCGAAATATTTTACCAGTTCATCCGGGAGTTCCCCTAAATCATCATCCCAATATACTTTGTCTCCATACCATTCCCTTTTCGGTCGCAATATACCGAGCCACTCGGCTTTAGGCAGGAGTTTCTGACTCTTTTTGACCAGAAAGAGCGGTGTGACATTTCCGGTAACTTCGGGCCACATCTTTAGCCTGTCGAGTTTTCCGTCGGTCATCTCTATTGTCAGAAACGAACTCTCCGCATCTACAAGGCGGTTATAAGTGGAATCGGCTTCCTGCGGCAGCATTATTGTCTGCACCGAACCTTCCCCTTCGAGTCTGCGCAGTGTGCCGACGGCAAACCACATCATCATCTTGTCGGCATGAAGTTGATTATAAAAATCTTCTTCTATATGCTCCATCATCATGGCTCTTGAGGGTATCCGTGCCCAGTCGGCTGTGGAGTCGTTAAGGTGTACTATTATGCTGTCTCCTCTTACCTGTCGCTCTTCATTCCATACGATCGGTTTGCGCACCAGGCGTAATATCGAGTCTATTTCCGTAAAGTAGATCGTGTCTGCCACTCCCTGAATATCGGGCCTGAAGAACCGCGCGCGCGGATACGCGGCGGCTTTGTGCCATACCGAGTCCTGACCTTCGGCCGGCGGCTCGGGACGATTCAGAATCCAGGTGCGTATCGTATCAGCCCGCAAGAATAGAGTGTCTCCGCGGGAGTATTCCATCATCATCGGGTACTCCGCAGCCATAGCCTCGCGTGTGGCATCATTATATATTCCGAAACCTCCTATCAGTGTGGCTTTACGTGCAGTATCCGTTATCACCATCGGTGAGGGGTGCTTACGTTCATCTCTAAATGAATACGCCTTGCTGATTCTGGTCACCGGATCATATACTATCGAGTCACCCTCGAGCGTGGTGGTGCGGTTGAGCGAATCCGTGTGGAGTATTGTACTGCGCGAGAGAAGTTCGGCCACACCGGTCTGCGTATTGTAAAACCCGTCGGAGGTTATGATGTCATCACCGTCCGAGATTATCCGGGTAGGGGTTTCTATACGGGCTATATGAGTATCGGTGTTATAGTATAGCGTATCGGTGTAGAGATTAAAATCATTCTCATCGCTGTGTAACTCCACATCATGGTAAAATACGGCATTTTTGGTTGCCGGACTATACTCTCCGTAAACAGATGTCAGGACATTCAATTCATCTTTGAGTTTACCTCCGTAGGCGTACCATCCCAACTCCTGCCGCAGGTCGTAATCAAGAGAGTCTGTGGTAAGTGATACTTTACGGTTTATAAGTCTCACCGTAGGTTCCGAACTGCCGCAACGTAGTCTGGCAAAGCGCTCCGTTCCGTCATAAAAGAGTTTATCAGCATATACAAAGAGAGTATCCCCCTGCTCCATGCGTACATGGCCGAATGCATCCATCGAGTTTTCCTGCGGGAAATAATAAGCCGAATCACAAAACATCCACATCCCCATCTGACGAAATTTCACATTACCCTTTACTATCTGGCGTTCGGCCGAGCCGTGCTCGTCATACTTGACCATTGAGTCGGCATATTCCAGAAAAACTTTATCCGGTCTGTTGCGGGTCGCACTCGGTATCTGGGGTTTTATATCTTTAGTGGGTTCGGGACGATGATATTCATCTTTGGGGCGCGGGGCGGCTGATTGCGAGGGTTGCTGTGCAAAGACCTGTCTACACCAACTGAAGCAGGCAATTATGAAGATGGCACAAAGCAACCACACCACCCTTTTGGGGTCATGATCTCTCCAATCTTTTATCTTTTGCTTTCCCATTTGGATATTTATCAGTTGGTTATCTGTCCATTACACTTCTAACACAGCCCCTCTCAGCCTGCATTCCTCCCCTATCGGGTCATCTTATTTAAGCCAGCCCTGATATTGAAATTCACAGGGGAGCCAACCGTCTTCTATTCTCACATGAGTCTCCTTAATCTTCTTTTCGACCCATGATTTGAGTATTTCGTTTCCAAGATGCTCCTCATATAATCCTTTAAGCATGTTGTAGTCCTCTTGCATTGAGGCTTTATGACCGGGTATACGGGCGGTGAGTTTTACGATCGCCGCCACATCGCGGTTCTTTCGCTCATCTTTCATGATAAATGCTTCTGACACCTCACCGGGTTGCATCTTCTCAATGCGTGACGCCACCTCCGGGGGAAGATCCTGCATCTCAAAACGTGATGAACCGCTCTTACTGTTCATCATGATACCTTTATTATTGCGTGAGTCTTTATCCTGACTTACTATTCGGGCGGCTTCTTCAAATTTGAATTTGTCGCTCTTTATATCGCGGCTCAGCGAGTCGAGTCGCACTACTGCATCGCGCAGATCGTCATCGCTGACTCTGGGACGCAGCAGGATGTGGCGCAGGTTTACCTGCTCTCCCCGCTTTTCGATAAGTTGGATGATATGGTATCCGAATTCTGTCTCTACTATACGCGATACCTTTTTGGGATCGTTAAGATTAAATGCCACATTTGAAAATTCCGGCACGAAATCGGCCTTACCGTGAAATCCGAGTTCACCACCCTGCATAGCCGATCCTGGATCTTCACTATACATAATAGCGAGGGTAGAGAATTCAGCATCACCACGATTTATGCGGTCGGCATAGTCTCTGAGCCTGGCCTTTACATCTTCTATCTCCTGGCGGGGTATCGCGGGATTGAGAGTTATTATCTGCGCTTCTACCTGCAACGGCACGTAGGGAATGCTATCCTCCGGAAGACTCTCGAAATATTTGCGTACTTCTCGTGGAGTACCTTTTACATTCTTGGTCAGCGAACTCTGCACCTGCTCTACGATATAGTTGTTACGGGTGACCTCTACCATCTGCTCACGGAGTGCAGCGTATGGTTTGCGGAAATATTGCTCTACTTTCTCTTTAGAACCGAGATTGGCGATAAAGAAGTTCATACGGCGGTCTACCATAGACTGCACCTGCGATTCGGGTGCTTCGATGGTATCAAGTTTGGCCTGATGCAGATAGAGTTTTTCTACTGCCAACTGCTCGGGAATAGTACAATAAGGGTCACCGGGTATCTGAGCGCCTTCTGATCGCATCTGCGAATAATGCTCCTCTACGTCACTGCGATATATCGCCTCGTCACCTACTATCCATGCCACCTCATCGACTACATTCTTCTTGGGTGAGGCAAAGAGTGATACTCCCGCACCTACGACAGTAGCCAGAGTTGCAATGGCCATTATATTTTTTTTATTCACTTTTCTATAATTATTATATAGTTATTAATTTCTTTAATCGATTAATGAAAAACAAACGTATCTCAATACACTTAATTTTCACTTTCATTTTCGGGATTTACCGCCTTCATACGGTGTTTGAAGGGGTCATAATTCACACTTTTCAGAAGTCCTGATTTTGCCGCCTGGCTGTAGAGTGACTTAATCAGTCTTTCTTCATATTTTTCTCCCCGTTCGGTTGAGAGTATATCAGAAATCTCCTCCCTTGCCACTTCTTCAGGCTTTAACTCCCCTACTCCGATCATATCAGTAATGTGAAGAAGATAGGTTATACCTCTTCGGGTAATTTCAAAATCTTCCGTTTCGGTCACAAATCGCTCCGGGTCATCAAACCGATAGGGTATCTGGCGGGCTATCTGATCCCAATCTATCCATTTGTCGGTAAAGAATGAGTACTCGATCGCCTCTGCCAGACCGTACTGCTCCAGATTATCGAGAGCATCGGGGGCAGCGCTCTTCATCCATTTGCGCACATCACTTATTCGTGCGGCATCTGAGGGTATTTTCATGTATATACCTTTTATCACAGGCCGCTCAAGTATCATCTCCGATTTGTGCTGTTTATAGTAACGGTCTACTTCGGCTTTGCTTACATCATCTTGATACGTTTCACGAAGTTTGCGACGATATGAAGCGATTATCAATTTCTTTCTATAATCCTCTACCATGCGGTCTATCTCTTCGAGGTTATCAAGTTTCTCCGCCGCCAGCGACGTTAGCAGAGAGCGTTCGAGCCATCCGTCTACTATAGATTGAAACAGCATCACGCTGTCGGCCGGAGTGAGTCCGCGTGGTATCTTTACGAGCACATCTCTCATTGTCAGTGCCGAGTCTCCTACCATTACCAATACATCTTCTTCGGGAGCCGGGACATCGTTTTTACCGCCACACGATGTGCATATCAGTGACATCCCGAGAATGACACCACACAACGCCCCTCTCCGGTTTTTTAACCGGAGATTACCGTAAGTATGAGTCAAACAAGCCGGTATCATAATTATATCCTAAAGCAATTGGATAAAGGTGGTTACAAAGGGTTACTATACCCCTATTTGCAAAATTAATAAAAATTCGTGATAGTGCCGACATAACTGTTAAGTTTTACCCTCTATCCATCTAAAAATTCTTATAACCACATTGCCCGCATTTATCCACCGGTCTTCCCTATCTTAATACACATGATGAGGGGATCTTAAAAAAGGATGTGCCGCGATATTTTCGACACATCCTTCTAATATGTTTTTACCGAACTTTGGCCTCGGAGGGGCAGCGCTGTCGGTGTTATTTTACTTTCTTGAGTACCTTGCGGTTTACTACTACGGGGTACTTGGTCTTCAGTTTATTTAACCATTCTTCTTCGAGTGCCTCCTGATAGTCGCTGGTAACCTGACCTTTTACATCTGCCATCTCTTCGGGGGCGGATACTACACGACCGTCAAGAAGGAAGTAGAGTGTATACTTGGAGTTTGAGGGTTTTACCTCTTCACCGCCAAACAGCAGATTATCAATCATGGCATTGCTACCCTTGGGAGTCAATACTCTGTCGAAAGAGGCCTCACCTTTAAACTCCTTACGCAATGTTGAGAGAGCCTCATCTTTCGGGAGTTCGAGATAGCGTTTTGATATCTCAGCGGCTACAGTATCATTTTTAGCCTGCACCAGAATACCTTTGGCGCGCGGTTCTTTCCATTTATAATCTTCTCTATGAGTGTTGAAATATGCCTCAAGACCTTCTGTATCCTTTGCGGCCTTATCCCATACATTCTTTACACTTGCCTCATACAGCATCGAGCCGTTGCAGTATTCGTTATAGAGATTACGATAATCTTCATTGTTTACGGCCAACCAATCTTCTTCCGCCTCTATAAGTTTGCGGTTGAGGAAGCCTTCAAAACTGTTATTGATATATTCTACAGCATTACCTTTGTCAGCCTGTACCGCACCACCCAACTCGGTGATGAAGTCAACCGCAGCATACTTCTTATCTCCTATTTTAAGGAGTTCGGAGCGATCTAACGATGCATCAGCCAGATAGAATGTAGAGTCAAGACCGTTTTTCATCACTTTTGCTCTAATTGCATCAAGTGTAGCGTCGTTTACTATGGCCTTGTGCTTTTTAGCCAGTTTTTCATTCTGATTGCGCTTGATGAGCATGTAAGAGAAATCCTGAGGATTTTGCAGACGTGAAAGTTCCTTATCCTTAATCTCTTCGAGCGAGGGGACACCTTTTGCATCATACTTACGGATGATATGCCAACCGAAGGCACTGCGGAACGGTTTGCTTATCTCCCCTACCGGAGTGTCGTATGCTACATCTTCAAACTCCTGCACCATCTGGCCTGAGCCGAACCAGGGGAGCATGCCACCCTGACGAGCCGAACCGGGATCTTGCGAGAACTCA
Organism: uncultured Porphyromonadaceae bacterium; assembly: GCA_947175665.1. Classification (GTDB taxonomy): domain Bacteria; phylum Bacteroidota; class Bacteroidia; order Bacteroidales; family Muribaculaceae; genus Lepagella. Next base: position 19,895 of record CAMWNR010000017.1, on the reverse strand, counting down.
GTGGCGAGTTTCTCAAACTTATCGGGATCTGCCTGAAGCACAGCATAGATACTATCTATTCTTGCCTTGGCCGCTGCATCATTACCCTCTCGGTCGAGCAAGAGGATGTGAGCCGCGCGGACAGTACCGCGGGCGTGGCGACGTCCGGTAGATTTGATGATATGGTATGCCATCGGACTCTCGGTTATTTCAGACACCTGACCGGGCTGGAGGTTATAAGCCGCCACCTCAAAGAGATAAGGATATCGGCCGTGTGAGATATAACCCAACGAACCACCGCGACCTGCAGTGCCGCGATCCTGAGAATATCTGCCGGCAAGAGTGGCAAAATCCTCACCGTTAAGTATACAGTTGCGCAGAGAGTCAAGTTTGTTCTTATTCAGGGCATTCTCGGCCGAAGAAGGCTGCTTGAAAAGCATGATATGAGATACCTCTACCTCCTCTTTGCTTCTTTCATAACCCTCCTTTACAAGTTGGTTGAGATATACAGAGTCTACCAGATACGGGGCAGCGAGATCATGACGGTACTGAGCCATCTCCTGACGGAAAGCAGCCGTAGTATCCAAACCCGCAGCCTGAGCATCAGCCACTTTCAGACGATAGTTGATAAACATATCGAGATACTCCTCGATAGGTTGTGCAGAAATCTGCTGTTGTGAATTTTTGTGATATAGATATTCAAATTCTGATTTGGGCACATCAACACCGTTGACGGTCATAATCACCGGATCTTTCGCTGCCCATGCCATTGCCGCGCAGAGACCTACTCCGGCTCCCAGAAGAAGTGTAGTCTTCATCGAGTTAGTTAATTCTTATTTTTATTGGTTACAAAATTTTCCTAACTAAAAAACGGAGCAACTTTTAAAAAAGTATATTTCACTCCAATTATTATTCCTCCAATTTTAGATGAGGTTAATATGTTATTTGACATCTCCACGATCTGACTTGCCGACAACCTTACTTCTTGACATTATGATTACCGTAGAGTAAACTTTATTCAACCGGCCCAGGAAGAGAGAAATTTTATGCGCATCAGCCTTATCTCCTCTTCGGTGTAGTCGGCTCCGAGTTCCTGTATGGCGTCTTCTATATTGTCTTCTTCACTATCATGGAAGTATTCGAGAATCTCCTCCTGACATTCCGGTTCGAGTATTTCGTCCATGTAGTAGTCAATATTTATGCGAGTACCCTCTTCTACTATCCCTTCGAGTTCTTCGATGAGTTCGATAAATTCGAGACCTTTACCGTCTGCCAACTCTTCGAGATCCATCTTGCGGTCTACACCTTGTATCAGATATACCTTGGTCTTACTCTTATCGGCTACGGTACGCACCTTGATGTCAGTAGGCCGCTCTATCTCATTTTCTTCTACATATCTTGCTATCAGATCTATAAATTCCTTACCGAATTTTCGGGCCTTGGCCTCTCCCATACCGGTTACGCATGCTATCTCGCTTTCGGTTACCGGATATGTGGTAGCCATAGCCTCAAGTGTCGGATCCTGTACTATTACGTATGGAGGCACATCTAATCGGCGCGATATACTCTTACGCAAATCTTTAAGTATTGCCAGAAGTACATTGTCGGCCGCACCTGATGCCGAAGTGCCGGCACTTTCATAATCGGTGTCTTCAAAATCGGTTGTCTCCACTATCATAAATGACCGTGGATTTTTCAAAAAATCCTTACCTTGCACAGTAAGTTTGAGTATACCGTAGTTCTCGACATCATTACGCAGATAGCCGGCTATAACCGCTTGCTGGATCAGCGCACTGATAAATTTAGAATCATACTCTTCGAGTATTCCGAAGCGGTCAAGTTGGATATGATCTCTCGATTTGGCCTCCTCCGAACTTATGCCTGTGAGTACGGATATCACATAGTCTCGTTTGTATTTCTCTCCGAGTTCGTTAACCACAGACAGCAGTTCAAACAGTTCCTCTTTGGCCTCGGTCTTCTTTTTCGGATTCTTGCAGTTATCGCAGTTGCCGCAGTTATCCCCCTCCATCTTTTCGCCGAAGTAACTTAGCAAGAATTTACGTCGGCATACACTTGATTCCGCATAGTTGGCGGTTTCCATAAGCAATTGGCGGCTTATCTCCTGCTCGGTAGGGGTTTTACCCTGCAGAAGTTTATCGAGTTTCTGCACATCCTTGTGCGAGTAGTATGCTATACATACCCCTTCGCCACCGTCGCGGCCACCTCTACCGGTCTCCTGATAATATCCTTCGATGGATTTCGGTATATCATAATGAATCACATACCTTACATCAGGCTTGTCGATACCCATGCCGAATGCGATGGTGGCTACGATTACATCCACGCGCTCCATCAGAAAGTCATCTTGATTTGAGGCTCTGGTAGCCGGATCCATACCGGCATGATACGGCAGTGCGGAGATATCGTTGATCTTGAGTATCTGCGCCAACTCTTCTACTTTTTTTCTCGACAGGCAGTATATTATGCCGGACTTTCCGGAATTGTTTTTGATAAATCGTATTATCTCCCTATCTACATCCTTGGTCTTGGGACGCACCTCATAATACAGATTTTCGCGATTGAAACTCGATCTGTATATGTCGGCATCTACCATACAGAGATTTTTCTGTATATCGTGCTGTACCTTAGGAGTGGCTGTCGCAGTCAGCGCTATGACCGGGCGTCGGTTTATCTCATTTATAATACTGCGTATGCGGCGGTATTCAGGTCTGAAATCATGCCCCCATTCCGAGATGCAATGCGCCTCATCGACGGCATAAAAACTTATATTCACTTTGCGCAGAAAGTCTATGTTTGATTGCTTGGTCAGCGACTCGGGTGCCACATACAGCATCTTGGTTCTGCCGGCAGCCACATCATTCTTTACTTTTTCGGTGGCACTCTTACCGAGCGATGAGTTGAGAAAGTGGGCCACTCCGTCATCATTACAGAACTGCCTGATCGCATCTACCTGATTCTTCATGAGGGCTATGAGTGGTGAGATGATGATCGCGGTTCCGTCTGACATAAGAGCGGGCAATTGATAGCAAAGCGATTTTCCTCCCCCTGTAGGCATAACGACAAAGACATCCTTGCCGGCGAGTACCGATGAGATAATGGATGCTTGATTCCCTTTGAATTTATCAAATCCGAAGTGAAGTTTGAGTGCTTCAGTTAATTTGTCGGCATCTGCCATACGAGTTGGAGTATTAGAGTATAATATTGGCTAACTTTAGTAAGTAATAATGTATATCGATTTTATCGCAATCACTTACCCGGGAGGTTTTAACCCTCCCTTTCTATTCAAAATTAAAAATTAATTTTCATATATACAATAGTTTCCGTATCTAATTTACAAAAAAATAACCCCATGACCATTATAAATATCAATGATCACGGGGTAATTTGGGGGCGCGATGTGCGGCTATAGATATAAAGTGCCTGATAACAATCCGCACATTGCGGTTCAGTCGGCCAATTTTACTTTGTCGAAGTTGGCCTTATTAAGTTTTTCGTTTACATAGTCGGCCGACACGGTAAACTCTTTAACATCCATCGATGGTACATCATACATCGCATCTACCATTACCGTCTCTACGATCGACCTCAGTCCTCGGGCGCCCAATTTGTATTCGATTGCCTTATCTACAATCGCCTCCAAGGCTTCCGGGGTGAAATTGAGTTCCACACCATCCAGAGCAAAGAGTTTCTTGTATTGGCGTACAAGGGCGTTCTTGGGTTCGGTGAGTATTCGCAACAATGCCTCTTTATCAAGCGGATTGAGGGCTGTAAGCACCGGCAGTCTACCTATTATCTCCGGAATAAGTCCGAAACTTTTGAGGTCTTGCGGCAATACATAATTCATAAGATTGGAGCGTTGATGTTTCTTCATCGACTCATCTTTGCCGTATCCTACCACATGAGTATTAAGTCGCGATGCTATCTTGCGCTCGATGCCATCAAATGCACCACCGCATATAAACAGGATATTTTTGGTATCAACTGCTATCATCTTCTGATCCGGATGCTTTCTGCCTCCATTAGGCGGCACAAGCACTGTAGAACCTTCGAGCAGTTTGAGCAGACCTTGCTGCACTCCCTCACCGCTTACATCGCGGGTGATGGAGGGGTTGTCGCTTTTACGCGCTATCTTATCAATCTCGTCGATAAATACTATACCGCGTTGCGCTTTTTCTACATCATAGTCGCAATTCTGCAGCAGGCGTGTGAGCAACGATTCGATATCCTCACCCACATAACCGGCCTCGGTGAGCACCGTAGCATCGACTATTGCAAACGGCACATCGAGCAGACGGGCCACACTCTTAGCCAGCAGAGTCTTGCCGGTTCCTGTCGGACCCACCATGATTATATTTGACTTCTCGATATCCACATCATCGGCCGAGGCATCTGTTATAGCATTTTTAAGACTCTTCTTTTCGGCATTTTTATCCTTGGCCGCCTCTTGCGCTATGCGCTTGTAGTGATTATATACCGCAACCGACAGATACTTTTTGGCATCTTCCTGACCTATCACATACTGGTCAAGAAATGCTGTTATCTCTCTGGGCGTAGGTATATCTTTCTGCTCGTGAATACCTGCGGTTTTCGAATTATTCTCGGCTTTTTCCTGCTTTAAGGCTGTATCGCGGGCATTGTCGATATAACTGATGCAGTCGGTGCAGAGATTCAGACCGTCAAAGATTCGTATTACAGGAGTCTGCTTTGAGTCTGTATTACCGCACATCATGCACCTGAGTGTCTCTTTTTTAGCCATCTGATATCAGTTTACCTTTTTTATTTCTTCTTATTATTTACGAGAATCTTATCGATCATTCCATATTCCTTGGCTTCTGCGGCTATCATCCAGTAGTCTCGGTCGGAGTCTGCTGCTACCTTTTCAAAAGGCATACCGCTGTGATCAGAAATAATACGGTATAATTCATCTTTAAGTTTCAGTATCTCGCGTGCGGTAATCTCGATATCAGATGCCTGACCTTGTATGCCACCCAGAGGCTGGTGTATCATCACTCTTGAGTGAGGAAGTGCAAATCGCTTACCCCTCTCACCTGCTACAAGCAGCACCGCAGCCATTGAGGCGGCCATACCGGTGCAGATGGTTGATACATCAGAGTTCACATACTGCATTGTATCATATATACCCAATCCGGCGTAAACGCTGCCACCGGGCGAATTGATATAGAGCGATATATCCTTATCAGGATCTACAGAGTCAAGATAAAGCATCTGCGCCTGTATGATATTGGCGCTCTGGTCAGTAACCTGAGTACCGAGGAATATAATACGATCCATCATCAATCGTGAGAATACATCCATCTGGGTTACATTGAGTTGACGCTCTTCGAGGATGTAAGGATTGAGATAGTCGGATGTGGGTACGGAGATAGCACCGGCAGTTTTGTCTACAAAACGGGTGTATGAGTCAAGCGTGTTTGAATTTATACCGAGGTGATTTACGGCAAAATTCTTAAAATCATTTTGCATATTCATAGTTTTGATTAATGATTATCCCGGATTGCCCGCCTTAGGTGAGCGTGCAATCCGGGATAATATATTATTTATATATTATGTTTTGAATCGGACTGTGATATGGAGCGGATTACTCCTGTGCTGCACCCTCTTCAGCCACAGGTGCGAAGAGTGCACGGAACTCATCGATAGTCACATCTTTATTGTCGAGAGTGACATTGTCACGGATTGCATTGAAAATCTTGAAGTCAAGAGCCTGATCGATCATGCGGCGGCGAGCCTTCTCGTCTGAGAGGATCTCCTTGGCATATTTCTCAAGGGTCTCTTCGGGTACATTAGCCATGCCGTACTGAGCAAACTGCTGCTGAGCGGTAGCCTTGGCGAGGTTAAGGAGGTCTTCCTCTTCAACTTTGATCTCAAACTGCTTGGCGATAGCCTCAGCGATAAGATCCCACTCAAGTTGCGGACGCATTGCTGCGAATGATTCAGCCACATTCTCGGGCGTAAACTTCTCGTCGCTCTGCATGAGATACTGCTGGAGAACCTCTACGGGGAGTTCAATCTCACCTACTGCCTTGATTACGTCCTGCTTGGCATCGATAGTAAAGCGGTAGAATGAATCGTTGCGAAGAGCATTTGCGATCATCTCTTTGAGAGCCGAACGGTATTCTTCTTCGTTATGCACTTTATCTTTACCGAAGAGGTTGTCGAAGTACTCCTGATCAAGTTCGGCAGGTTTCACTACGATGATATCCTTGATATCCATCTTGAAGTCACCGTGATGATTAGCGCAGTCTGCCTTGTCGATATTGAGCATCGAAGAGAGTTCGGTTTCGCTACCCTCGCAAGTCGCAGCAGGGTTGAATACTACGCTCTCGCCCACTTTCTTACCGTCAAAGAGAGCCTCCTGAGCCTTATCTTTAAAGTAAGAGGGAGCGACAATACCGTTTTCTACTACGATACCACCCTCTTTGGGCTGACCGTTTTCATCAAGTTCGGTAATAACACCTTTTACAAGTGCATTGGGCTCTACTGCCTCACCGCTAACCTGCTGACCGAAACGCTGACGGAACTGTTTGTCTTCATTATCAACCATCTCATCTGTAACTGTGATGGTGTAGAAGGGGATGGTAAGATCCTTATTGATATGAGTATCGATTTCGGGAGCGACGCCTACTTTAAATTTGAAGGTAAAATCCTTATCTTCAAGTTTGAAGTCATCATTTTTCACAGGCACGGGATTGCCGAGTACTCTGAGGTTTTCATCCTTGATGTAGTTAAATACTGCATCTCCAACCTCTTTGTTGATAACATCGTATTTAACAGCCTGACCATATTTCTTGCGGAGAAGGCCCATAGGAGTATGACCGGGACGGAAACCGGGTTCGGGGCGATGTTTTGATATCTCTTTGAGACTCTTCTCTACTTTGTCTGCATAGTCTTTTTCCTCGAGGGTGACAGTAATCTCACCGTTAACATTGTCGAGTTTGGCGTAATTTACGTTCATTTCTATTTCTGTTATTTTATAAATTCTATCTCTTTTATACTGTTACCTCTTATCAGGTTTATTGTTACCTTTTATCAAGGTTACTGTTACCTTTTATCAGGGCTACTGTATAATTATATTTACAAATTGCGTGCCAAATAATCGGCCACACCTTTGCATTTGCAAAGATAATAATAATTTTGCAATAATAATACCCCAATCCCCCGGAAATATCAGATACGATACTATTGTAATGATGCCATTCCTGCACCTATTCTTCTCCGGGTCGGTTACATACTGTAAAATTCATCGAATACCTTTACCGTATTGAGATAGTCGGTGATGCCTCCTGTCTCGCAGGCACTGTGCATGGCCCAGATACCGCAACCCATATCTACACCGGCTATATCGAGTTGGGAGGTCAGAATATTACCTAATGTGCTGCCACCTGCCACATCTCCATGATTTACAAAGTATTGACATTTCACTCCCCCTTTTTCGCATAATGCCTTGAAGATCGCCTCTCCGCGTGCATCGGTCATATATTTACAATTGGCATTTATCTTGACTACCGGGCCGCCACCTATCACCGGGTGATTGGTGGGATCGTATTTGTCATTGTAATTGGGATGCCAAGCGTGGGCATCATCTGCCGAGATCATAAATGAGTGTTCCAACGCGCGGAAGAAGGCTTCTGTCTTGTCTCCCTTCCCGTTCTCCTGACTAACTACTATACGCTCCAGAATATTGCGAAGTGTCGGTGCCGCTGCCCCCTGACGCGTACCCGAACCGGTCTCTTCGTTGTCAAACACTGCCATGACACGTGTGGAGACGGATGGTATATCTGACGCATCAATGAGAGCCTGAAGTGAGGCGAAAGCCATAGACAGGTCATCGAGACGCGGTGACATTATATACTCTTCATTTACACCAGCAAGCCGCGCCGATTGCACCGGATATAGTACTGCCTCCATGCCGAGTATATCTTCGGGCGACACTCCGGCCTCCTCGGCTATCAATGATTTGATGACTCCCCCTTTTTTCTTATATTCCTCATATTGTTCGGGCGTGAAGTATCCGATTACGGGTTTCATATCTTTCTGCACCGATAAGGGATTGCCCTCATTAACCCCGCGATTGAAGTGGATGGCGAGATGAGGTATTACAGCGATAGGTCGTACCAGATCTATAAGTTTTACTTCAGGGTGCATCGGGTTGTCGGTCTTTATCATCAGTCTGGCGGCTATCGACAAGGGGCGGTCAAACCATGTGTACATTATACCTCCCCCATATTTCTCGACATTCAGACTCACCACTCCGCCGTCTCCGTAAATCTCCGGATTCGGTTTGAGTTTAAATCCCGGACTGTCGCTGTGAGATGATATGATATGAAATCCCGTATCGGCAGGATTACCCGTACCGATTATAAATGCAAATATTGCGGTATTGTTGCGGATGGTATAGTATTTCCCTCCCGCTTTAAGATCCCATTTCTCTTCGGGCTTGAGATTTTTAAAGCCACACTCTTCAAGGCTATCCTTTATACACTCGACTGCCATAAAATTTGAGGTAGAGTTATCAAGCCATTCCATCAGATTTATAGTGCTGATACACTCCTCCTGCTGTTCGGGAGTCATATTATTCATCATTTCCTCTATACCTTCGGATAATTCGGGATTTAAATTCATAGTATTTGGTTTTAAGATTTATTTTTACGGGTTACAAAAGTCATTCGCGTTATTCATATTCCTCCTCATCTTCGCGAAGATTGAAATAGATATGATTGAGCGCCCGGAGTACATTACACAGAGTCTGTGCCCAATAACTTACAAAGTTTTCACGACATTCTATATAGGCTCCTGTGAGGTGCTCCCCTTCTGAGTCTTTTACTATCGATATGAAGTTGTATAACGGCTGGAATATATCGGCCAGGGATTCTGAAATAGATGCGGCTATCGGGGTGTCGCTATATTTCATATCCTCTTCAAATGTCTCCAGAAATGTATCGTTGGGTCCGAGCAGATTTTCGATATGGCGTCTTACCCCTTCGTAGTAATCTTCATCTACATAATCAGGATAATATGTATCTTCATCGACCGGTTCGAGCGGTGCATATCCGTCGACATAGAGGTCATTGTCATCATTATTATCTTCTTGCGCAGAGTCGGGTATAATATCGAAAAACTCAATATATAATTTCGGCAAAATATTGAGCATTTTACCTACAAATTCTTTTGCCGTGGATTCGGTAGCATTCTCCACCACCATACAGTATTCGGCGGCCAGAGCGGTCACACCTAATAAGCGGCTTCTAAGTTGGGTGTTATCCATCAGTCTATACGATAAAGATTTTTTTCTTCAATATAATCCATCACTTTATCCCCTACAGCATTCCGCGCTTCATCTGTCGCACCTTTCTGTATAGCATTGCGTACTGAGGTGGAGGAGTGCGGATATAACTTTACATTTTGCAATATCTCGCATCTATTTTGCAGAGCAGGGTCTTTTAGAATAACAACCGTCTCCCCTATTTTGCTTAATTCTTCCTCTTCATCTCCGGGTCGCGGGTATATTATCAAGCCATATCTTCCTATAATCTCATCCGGCTTTACCCACTTCTCTATTGCCGCGAGATTATCACCGCCAATTATCCATCTGAATCGGTATTGCGGGTAGGACTCTGCCAACCGGTCAAGGGTACTGATAGTATATGAGGGTCGGGGTAATTTGAACTCGAAATCACTCACCTTTATACGGTTTCCGATACTCTCCGGGAGTTCGGCAACTGATAATCGAGCCATTGCCAACCGGTCATTTTCTGAAGCATTCAGTCTACCCTGCTTCAGTGGATTTTCCGGACTTACCATAAGCCAGACTTCGTCTACCACTCCGGCCTTCAGAGCACCTTCGGCAATTGCGATATGCCCTTTGTGAATCGGGTCAAAACTCCCTCCGAATATCCCTACTCTTTTTATATGCTCTTTTATAATCATTTTACCCGGGCCTTCTCATCAGTTACCTGTCTCGGTCTTGGCTATAAATGACTTGATAAGAGCCGCAACATTTGCAGAGGCTTTATCAATATCATCATTTACCACCTTGCAGTCGTATGCATCTGCAAACCCAATTTCGTATTCAGCCTTTCCGAGTCGCTTTGCTATTGTAGCGTCATCATCTGTGGCACGTCCGCGTAGCCTGCGCTCAAGTTCTTCAAGACTGGGGGGCAATATAAATATGGATAATGCCTGGTCGCCGTAGCATTTCTTTACGTTGACACCCCCTTTTACATCTATATCCATTATTAGATTTAGACCCGAGGAGGTAACACGTTCTACCTCACTCTTAAGAGTGCCATAACAGGTGCCGGGATATACCTCTTCCCACTCTACAAACTCTCCTGCTTCGGCACGCTGCTTGAATTCTTCGTTAGATATGAAGTAATACTCACACCCGTGCTGCTCCTGTCCGCGCGGTGCGCGACTTGTAGCGGAGATTGAAAAACCGAGATGCAACTCAGGATCATTGATTATTCTCGATATGATAGTGCTCTTCCCTGTACCGGAAGGAGCCGAAAGTATAATTATTTTCCCTTTCATAATTCAAAAAAGAATCCTCTCGGCATCGGTTTAATTCTTCACCTTATAAATCGGTATCATCTGTATATCGAAATATCACTTATATAGAATATTAAGAATATATATTATAAGGTGGGTGCGAATATAAAGAATATGTATTATAAGGTGTATGCGAATATAAATATATCTACTCGTTTATATTCCCGATCCGAATACATATATGTATATATATATTGGCAATAAAAACAAACCGTACCTTAATTTCCAAACGATGTGAAAAATCTGCATATTTGCATAGATTTCCACAGTTTACACAAAATTAAAAAAACTCCTCCGATAAAACAAACCCAATCCCGTATACTATTGATTTTTTACCCCATCTACCGCTTATATTATTTTTATGTTCTCAAAACACCTTCCCCTATTCGGACTGGCATAAACCGCCTGCAGAGCAGGCATTCAGCGTAGGCACGTACCAATCAAGGCCTTCCGGCCTTGATTGGTACGTGTATTCCCGTAGCCCCACCATATATATAAATGTGCCGCTTTAGCGGTACTTCTTAAATCGGGGATAGTGTTTAATGGGTGTTTGCTTGCCTATGCTGAAATCCCGCCACGCGGGATCTTGGTTCTAAGAATATATGAATACCTCACGTGTATCCACTTTCCCGGATGGTCGCCCCAAGATTAAAGGTAAGTTCATAACACTTTAACGGACTTTAGTAGTTGAGCCGAAAATATTGAGTGACGATAAACTTTTTAGAGTTTCATGTGTCTTATTTTTTGATTGCTTTATACATTCTTATATATGAAAATTAACAAATTTGGTTTAATAGGTTCGTTGCTTTTCCCTTTGGCGCTGTCAGCGGCTCCCAATACTTTTTCTGTCGATACCATCTCTACAGCATTGGTGACCGATCCGACCTTACCCTCCCCTCCCCCTTCGGTGTGGACCTATTCCGATTGTCTGCAGTGGGCTATGGCCAACAGCACCGATCTACGGCAGGCTCTGCTCAATATCCTCACTTCACGCCAGGATATTCTTTCGGCTAAAGATGAGTGGCTCCCTACCGTAGGTTTCTCTACCAACCAGAATTTTACCAATTATCCCATTGCGAAACCGGGTCAGTCTGCCTCCAACAGTTATGGCAGTTCGTATAGCGTAGGAGTAAACTGGACGGCTTGGGATGGCAATGCACGTAAGTACAGAGCGGAGTCGGCACGCCTGATTGAGCGCCAGAACCTCCTTGCCGGTGATGATGTTATCAAAAACATCAAATTGGGATTGCTTGAGGCTTACCTTAATATTTTGTACTCGGGTGAGGCTGTCGACATTGCCCGGCAGACTCTGGAAGTTTCTACCTCGCAGGCCGAAAGAGCAAAAAAACTTATGGAGTCCGGTCGCTCTTCAAAGGTTGACTATGCTCAGATCGAGAGCCAGCGTGCGCAGGATTCTTATAATCTCACTCAGGCTGAAGGTAATTATCAGTCTGCTAAAATGGCTCTGAAAAAGATTCTGCAACTCGGACTCGATTATAACCTCGAAATAGCCGACGTACTTTTCCCGGATTCCGAAGTATTATCTCCCCTCCCTGATAGCGAGAGCGTTTATAATATCGCTATGTCATGGCTCCCTTCTATTAAAAGCAATGAATTGAGCAAGGATATCTACGCCTGCGATATAAAACTCGCCAAGACCGGAATGTTGCCTACCATCGGCTTGCAGGGTGGTATCGGCACTGGGTATAATTCCGGTGGATACTCCTGGGGTAAACAGTTGGGGTATAATCTCAACGAGAATATAGGTCTGAACCTCAATGTGCCTATTTTTGACGGCAATTCTACCAAGCGCGCTGTAGCAAAAGCGCGTCTCGCTTCTTTACAATACGATCTCAACCGTGAGCAATTGCTTACCGACCTGTCTCAGACTATCGAAAATCTATATATCGAGGCTAACAATGCATACGCTAAATATAGAGCGGGATTGTCGCAACTGGAGGCGACTACCCTTACCGATGAGTTGGTAAATCGCCAATTCGAACTCGGTCTGGTAAATCCACTCGAACTTCTTACCGCTCATAATAATCTCCTCAATTCCCGTCTGGAATTGCTACGGTCTAAGTATATGGCTATACTGTCGGCCAAAACTATAAATTATTACGCTACCGGCGATATTCAGTTATAGACCCTTATTTAGTAGTATATCTGATTTAGTAAGTATATAAAGTATTCTTATGAAAAATAAAATTTCTTATCTTGTTGCAGCGTGTATGTGTGCAATGACTCTGTCCTGCTCGGATAAATCAACATTCGAACTTGACACATACACCGTACAACCCACCTCTCTGTCAGAGGTTGTTACCGCTACCGGCACTATGGAGTCGGTCACATCGGTTGATGTCGGCACACAGGTTACCGGTATCATCTCCAACCTATATGTAGATTTTAACGATCTGGTCAAGAAGGGGCAACTTATCGCCGAGATTGACAAGACAGTATTGCAAAGTGACCTGCAGAGCGCTAACGCTACTCTTGCTTCCGCCAAGGCTACATTTGATTATTGCAAAACCAATTACGAGCGCGATAAGGCTTTGCACTCCGAAAAACTGATTTCCGATTATGAATACCAGACTTCTCAGAAGGATTATGAGGTGGCAAAGATGGCCTACGAGAAGGCTCAGGCCGATAGAGTAAGAGCCGCTAAAAACCTTACTTACGCCGAGATTACCTCCCCTATCGACGGTATCGTGGTATCGCGTGAAGTTGAAGAGGGTCAGACCGTAGTTTCGAGTATGAATGTTGCGAGTCTCTATGTTATCGCAGACTTGGATCACATGCAGGTTGTAGGCGCTGTAGATGAGGCTGATATAGGTCAGGTCAAAGTGGGCCAACATGTCACCTTTACTGTTGATGCTTATCCTGACGATACTTTTACAGGCACTGTCACTCAGGTGCGCATTAATCCTACTACCACCAATAATGTAGTCACCTACGAGGTGATCGTGAGCACTACAAATCCCGATCACAAACTCATACCGGGCATGACTGCCAATCTCTCTATCTATACCATTGAGTTGGAAAATACTCTCGCGGTTCCGCTTAAGGCTCTTAAATTCGAACCCATGCCCGCCGATGAGAAAAATAACAACCTCCCTGCTCCGCAACCTCTTTCGAAACCTACCGAGAACTCAGTCTGGATCGTGCGCGATAACAAATTGATTCAGACCGCTGTAACCTTAGGCATGAAGAATAATATTTATCAGCAGATCACCTCAGGGATTAAGGAAGGTGACAAAATCGCTCTGCAGTATGAGGAGAAACAACCCACCGGTGATAAAGGGAAGGCACAAACAAACCCCTTTATGCCTAAACCTCCCGGAGGGAAAAGAAAATAAGAGCAGCAATGGCTAAAGAAATTATCAAGATTGAAAACCTTAAACGCTATTTTAAGGTAGGCGATGAGATAGTCAAGGCTCTCCGCGGCATATCTTTTACGATCTATGAGGGGGAGTTTGTCACCATTATGGGTACCTCCGGTTCCGGCAAATCGACTCTGCTCAATACTTTGGGTTGCCTTGATACGCCTACCTCAGGTGAGTATTATCTCGATGGAATAGCGGTCAAAGGGATGGGGAAAAATGAAAGAGCACGTATACGCAACCGCAAAATCGGTTTTATCTTTCAGAATTACAACCTTTTACCCAAAACCACAGCCCTTGAAAACGTTGAGTTGCCTCTGCTATATAATTCAGCGGTATCGGCTAAGGAGCGCACCGAGCGTGCCAAAAAGTGTCTTAATGAAGTTGGACTCGGCCAACGAATGCTTCATAAAAGCAATCAGATGTCCGGAGGTCAGCAACAACGAGTGGCGATAGCCCGCGCACTTGTAAATAATCCGGTTATCATACTGGCCGATGAGGCAACCGGTAATCTGGACACACGCACATCTTTTTCGATACTCACCCTGTTCCAGCGCCTTTACCGCGAGGGTAAGACTATCATATTTGTAACACACAACCCGGAAATCGCGCTATACTCCTCTCGCAATATTACCCTGCGCGATGGCCGTATTGTCAGTGATGAGTATAACGATGATATACAATCGGCTGAGGAAGTTTATCGTAATTTACCCGTCGAAGAATAACTTTGTCATAAAGTAAGTAAATATGAATGTTTCAAATCTTTTTAAGATTGCTATAAAGGCCCTCGGCAATAACAAGATGCGCTGCTTCCTGACTATGCTGGGAGTTATAATAGGTGTTGGCGCTGTGATAGCCATGCTCGCTATAGGTCAAGGATCTAAAAACTCGATCAAGGCTCAGATATCCGAGATGGGTAGCAATATGATCATGATTTTCCCCGGCGGTGATACCAGAGGGGGCGTAAGACAGAGCAGCGATGATATGCAGACTCTTAAACCTGCCGATTACGAGGCGCTGCTTGATCAATCAGTCAATATCGCCAACATCACCCCTACCGTCAACTCTTCGGGACAGTGGGTAAACGGTAACAACAACTATCCCTCGCAGGCACAAGGGGTCAACACTCAGTACCTCGACATACGCCAGCGCAAAGTCTCGGAGGGTGAGATGTTTTCTGAAAATGATGTCAAAACTGCAGCAAAAGTCTGCGTATTAGGGAAAACTCTGGTTGACAATCTTTTCCCGGGCGGCACCGATCCGATAGGCAAAGTAGTGCGATTCGGTTCGATACCCCTGACGGTAATCGGAGTGCTTGATGAAAAAGGTTATAACACTATGGGGCAGGATCAGGACGACCTCGCGCTTGTGCCATATACCACCGTAATGAAGCGAATGCTCGCCGTAGACTACATCCAGGGCATACAAGCCTCAGCCATTGATGAGAATCGTACCGAAGAGACGATAGCGGAAATAACTGACATACTGCGCACAAATCATAAACTCAGAGATGACCAAGACGACAATTTCACGATCCGCTCGATGCAGGAACTCGCCGAAATGATCAACTCCACCTCATCGATGATGACAATGTTGCTGGCGGCAGTAGCAGGTATATCGCTACTTGTAGGCGGCATCGGCATTATGAACATAATGATAGTGAGTGTCACCGAACGCACCCGGGAGATAGGTCTGCGCATGAGTATCGGAGCCACCGGACGCGACATAATGACACAATTCCTGATAGAGTCTATACTAATATCGGTAACCGGTGGTCTGTTAGGCATTCTACTTGGAGCGATAGCCACATGGTTAATCAAACTGATTGCCAACTGGCCGGTGCAGATCGACCCCTCATCGGTAATCCTCTCCTTTGCCGTATGCACCCTGATAGGCATCATCTTCGGCTTCTACCCCGCTGCCAAAGCCTCCAACCTCGACCCCATCGAAGCCATCCGCTACGAATAACCCCTCTCCAACCCCCAAATCTCCTCCTAAAATATTAAATAAAAAACATCGAGGTTGTTGAGTACGCTCTACAACCTCGATTACATTTTATTAGCACACCAAGACGCCAACTCACAAGAAATGTTAAAAGCGGATATACCGCAGTAATATCTATTTCGAGATAGAAATTGGGGATGTCCGTTTTTAATATTGTCACATTATATGAAGTAAAATCACTTTATATATAAAAAACATCGAGATAAAGTGAAGAAACTATTCAAAACATGTGGTTAGTGAAAGGAAATGCATTATCTTTGCTTCCGAATATGGAACAGATACAGAACTTTATCGGAAGAGAGAAAGAACGCAGGGAGTTTGATCGGTGTCTTCGCTCCAACCGTTCAGAACTTGTCATTGTATATGGTCGCCGACGAGTAGGCAAGACTTTTCTGGTTGAACAACACTTCAATCAAACATTTGATTTCTGGTATGTCGGGAGACGTAAGATTCCTACAAGGGAACAGTTGCGACAATTCGGAAGAGCATTGGCTAGATTTTCCGGTCAAACTTATAACTTTTCTACTTGGTTTGAAGCCTTTGATGCCCTTGAGGATTATCTTGATTCCCTACCCGGTGATAGGAAGAAAGTGGTCTTTATTGATGAGATGCCCTGGATTGACAGGGTACATTCAAACTTTGTGCTCGCTCTTGAAGGTTTCTGGAACGGATATGCGATGAGCCGTGGTGACATCATGCTTATCGCAACGGGTTCCGCCACATCATGGATGCGTGATAAGTTAATAGAAAACAAAGGAGGACTTCATTCAAGGATTACAAGTCAACTTCACATAGCACCGTTTACACTTAGAGAGACAGAAAAGTATCTTGAAAGTATAGGTATAGAGTGGGACAGGTATCAAATCCTACAGACGTATATGGTTCTTGGCGGCGTACCGTTCTACTACAGTCTTCTTGACCCCGAACTTAGCCTTTCACAAAACATAGATATTCTGTTCTTCAAATCAGATGGTAAACTGAAAGATGAGTTCGATGAGTTGTACACGGCATTGTTCAAGTATGCAGACCGGTATATTGAAGTTGTCAAGGCCTTAAGCAGTCACAAGTACGGTATGACATTCAATGAACTGGAACATGCCGTAAAGATTGAAGGTGGTCAACTTACTAAAATTTTGAAGAATCTTGAACGTTGTGACTTTATAGACCGGTGGTCTCAGTATGGGAACAAAAAACGTGAGGAAGTATTACGCCTTACTGATTTCTATACCCTCTTTTACTATAAGTTCATTGACTCCAGAAATATTCGTGAAGAGCAATGGTGGAGTAAGAACAGCAACTCTTCGACCGTCAGTTCATGGATGGGCACAAGTTTTGAGATGGTATGCCTGAAACATAATCAGAACATCAAGGATGCTCTCGGTCTGCAGGTCATATCCACAGAAACGACGACTTGGCACTGTAATCCGAATGAGCAGGAAAATACTCCCGGGGCTCAGATCGATATGATTATTGAACGCGCTGACAGAATAATTCATTTGTGTGAGATAAAATTCTCCATAGACAAATACAATATTTCTAAAGATTATGAGAACCGCCTTCGCGAACGTGCATCTTTATTCCGTTATCTGACCAAGAATAAGAAATCACTTGTACATACATTTATAACTACTTATGGTGTAGCAAATGGAAAAAACAAAAGCATCGTCCACAGTGAGGTGACAATGGATGATCTCTTCTCATAGTTGTTGAAAAATGAGTAAAACAGACCGTTTTCAACTGTCATAGTTGTTTTTTTGTCAAGTCAAATAAGACAATACGATAAGTTACAGCATCTTACAAAGTTGATGGTAATTTTGTGCCGTCAGACCCTCCTCGGGGTTCTGACGGCGCAACTTAATTTAGAGAGGCTGTGTCGTAAACCATAATTACGTCAGAGCCTCTACATATTACTAGCAAACCAAATTGTCGTTCTATTCAAAATCAAAACAATCCGGTCGCGAAAGAAAAAGTTACAATACGTTGAGGACCTGCTCTTTGATTTGTTCGAGTTCGTCTTTCATACGGACTACTATCTTTTGCATATCCGCATTGTTGCTTTTCGATCCGAGGGTGTTGATTTCTCTGCCCATTTCTTGCGCTATAAAGCCGAGTTTCTTACCTTGGCCGGTTGCTGATCTTACTCCTTCGGCTTCACCCATTGTCTCAAGGAAGTAGTCGAGATGTGATCGGAGTCTGAGTTTCTCTTCATTTACATCTAATTTCTCTATGTAAAATATCAGTTCCTGCTCCAGACGTCCTTTGTCGTAATCCACTCCATGGAGTCCCGAGAGTTGTTCTTCAAGTCTCTCGCGTATTTTTACTACACGTTCTTTTTCGAATGGTTCTACTTCGCTGAGGAGATTGCCTATATTTTCTATCTTTTGGCAAAAGAATCGGTATAATTTTTTACCTTCTGAGATACGGAATTCTGTCAGGGCTTCTACGGCTCCCATAGCGGCATCGAGAAATGCTTTGCCATCGCTCTCATCAAGTTCTTCGGTCTTGGTCTGCCACGTGTCGGGCAATCTCAGCAGTGTAGCATACCAATCCTGAGGCTCGGGCAATGAGAGAGCACGTTGCATCTCTTCTATTTCGGCTTTATAGGTCTTGAGAGTGGGGATGTTGAGTGCCGCTGCGGCTGCAGACTGCATATTCTCGACATTGACGGACATCTCTACTTTGCCGCGCTCCAGCAACGGGGAAATCTCATTGCGCACTCCGATCTCCATTTCACGCAGATATGAAGGCACACGGATGAAAAGATCCAACTGTTTTGAGTTTAGAGATTTAATCTCTACTGTAATTTTTTTTGAGTGAGACTCCGCAATACCTTTTCCGAAGCCTGTCATAGACAATATCATACTTATCTCTTGAAAATAAATTTATTATTCCCCTCTTTATATAAGACCCTAACTCAATTTACATTTCCCACACCCGGATGCCAAATCGGATTTATATATCCATAGAGCACCTTAATATATTTCCCGGTATCTATCCCGTCATTCTCCATAATCATCACCTTTCGCAAAATTAATAAATTTTTCACGCAGTCAAAAAAATATTCAAAAAATCATTAATTATTAATGATATTAGACCTTTTTTTCTTACTTTTGTGTTATTATAATGAGTTGCAAGCGGTATATTTTTAATATAACAGCGAGCAATTACCCGATAATATAAATTTAGACATTAAAAAACTTAATAAAATATCTATGGATAACGACGCATTGCTTAAAAGTTGCATCGAGCGCGCTGAGAAGTGGCTCGGTCCTCAGTATGATGAAGAAACCCGCAACGCTGTTAAGGCACTTCTTGACAATCCCGATAAGACAGAACTTATCGATGCTTTCTATAAAGATCTTGAATTCGGCACAGGTGGTCTGCGCGGCATTATGGGTGCAGGTACTAACCGTATGAATATTTATACCGTAGGTGCCGCTACTCAAGGATTGGCAAATTACCTCAAGGATTGCTTTAAAGATCTACCGCAGATCAGCGTAGTTGTAGGCCATGATGTCCGCAACAATTCTCGTAAGTTTGCCGAGATGGTTGCCGATATTTTCTCTGCCAACGGTATCAAGGTTTATCTCTTTGACGGTTGCCGTCCTACACCTGAAGTTTCTTACGCTATCCGCAGACTCGGCTGCCAGAGCGGTGTAAACATCACTGCTTCTCATAACCCGAAGGAATATAACGGTTATAAGGCATATTGGGGCGATGGCGCACAGATGATCGCTCCTCATGATGTCGAGACCATCGCATACGTTAATGCTATCACCTCGGTAGATCAGATTAAGTTTACACCCGATAAGAGCCTTATACAGATTATCGGCAAGGATGTAGACCAACCCTATCTCGAAGATATACATTCTCTCTCATTGTCACCCGAGGCATGCAAGAAACATGCTGATATGAAGATCGTTTACACTCCGATTCACGGTG
>CAMWNR010000016.1 GCA_947175665.1 uncultured Porphyromonadaceae bacterium | reverse complement strand
ATAATTTTCGATAGAGTATTTCACATTCTTGATCGGTGTGTAGATCGAGTCGATTGCTATAACACCGGGATCACCGTTAGTGAGCATCTCACGATTTTCGTCGGCAGATACCCAACCACGACCCTTATTGATTGTGAATTCCATCTTGAAACTTGCGTTAGGATCAAGATGACAGATAACTAACTCAGGGTTCAGAACCTCAAAACCCGTAAGCACCTTACCCAGGTCGCCGGCTTTGAACACCTCTGTGCCTGCAACTTCTATAGTAGCCTTTTCAGATTCTACGTCAAGAGTAAGTTGCTTAAAGCGAACTTGCTTGAGATTCAGAATCATATTGATTACATCCTCCTTTACGCCGGGGATTGTATCAAGTTCATGAGCCACGCCCTCAATCTTGATAGTATTGATAGCGAAGCCTCCGAGGCTTGAGAGCAGTACTCTTCTCAGGGCGTTTCCGATAGTGAGTCCGTAACCGGGCTCGAGAGGACGAAATTCAAACTTTCCGAATGAATTATCAGCCTCAAGCATGATCACCTTTTCAGGCTTTTGAAATGCTAAAATTGGCATGGGGTCTCTATTGTTTATTATTTAGAATACAACTCGACGATAAGTTGCTCTTTGATAGTCTCAGGTATATCCTCACGAGTAGGCATGTGGAGGAAACGTCCGCTCTTGGATGTCTCATCCCACTCGATCCAGGGATATTTGCTGTGATTGAAGCCTGCAAGTGCATCAGCGATTACCTCAAGAGACTTAGCCTTCTCACGTACACCTACTACATCACCTGCTTTAACCTGATAAGATGCGATGTTTACAACCTTACCGTTTACAGTGATATGCTTGTGGAGTACGAGTTGGCGTGCTGCTGCGCGAGTAGGAGCAATACCAAGACGATATACTACATTGTCAAGACGGCTCTCGAGAAGTTGGAGCAGAACCTCACCGGTAATACCTTTAGTGCGTGCTGCCTTCTCAAAGAGGTTACGGAACTGACGTTCCAATACACCGTAAGTATATTTAGCCTTCTGCTTTTCGCGCAACTGAATGCCATACTCCGATGTTTTTCTGCGACGGTTTACACCGTGCTGGCCCGGCGGATAGTTTTTCTTTGCCAATACTTTATCCTCGCCGAATATCGCTTCGCCAAATTTACGGGCGATTTTTGTTTTTGGACCTGTATATCTTGCCATTTTATTATAATCTTTTATATCGGATTTTTCCCTTTTTACATTTAGTTCACCTGTGGTAGCGCAGCCGCGACCATCGAGAGAAAGTTACCGTTCGAAATATATGAAAGTCATAATTCGGATGGTCTATTCGCATCCCACGGCGAATGTATAAATGTAATATCAGGAAACCTCCCGAAGTGTTGTTGAGATGATTTAGTGTTTCCTTATACTTTAACCGGATTACACTCTTCTTCTCTTAGGCGGACGACATCCGTTGTGGGGAAGCGGAGTAACGTCTACGATTTCTACAACCTCAATACCTGCACCGTGTACAGTACCTACTACATCACCTGCTTTAACCTGATAAGATGCGATGTTTACAACCTTACCGTTTACAGTGATATGCTTGTGGAGTACGAGTTGGCGTGCTGCTGCGCGAGTAGGAGCAATACCAAGACGATATACTACATTGTCAAGACGGCTCTCGAGAAGTTGGAGCAGAACCTCACCGGTAATACCTTTAGTGCGTGCTGCCTTCTCAAAGAGGTTACGGAACTGACGTTCCAATACACCGTAAGTATATTTAGCCTTCTGCTTTTCGCGCAACTGAATGCCATACTCCGATGTTTTTCTGCGACGGTTTACACCGTGCTGGCCCGGCGGATAGTTTTTCTTTGCCAATACTTTATCCTCGCCGAATATCGCTTCGCCAAATTTACGGGCGATTTTTGTTTTTGGACCTGTATATCTTGCCATTTTATTATAATCTTTTATATCGGATTTTTCCCTTTTTACATTTAGTTCACCTGTGGTAGCGCAGCCGCGACCATCGAGAGAAAGTTACCGTTCGAAATATATGAAAGTCATAATTCGGATGGTCTATTCGCATCCCACGGCGAATGTATAAATGTAATATCAGGAAACCTCCCGAAGTGTTGTTGAGATGATTTAGTGTTTCCTTATACTTTAACCGGATTACACTCTTCTTCTCTTAGGCGGACGACATCCGTTGTGGGGAAGCGGAGTAACGTCTACGATTTCTACAACCTCAATACCTGCACCGTGTACAGTACGGATTGCTGATTCGCGGCCGTTGCCCGGACCCTTTACGTATGCTTTTACCTTGCGGAGACCGAGGTCGTATGCCACCTTGGCACAATCCTGGGCTGCCATCTGTGCAGCGTAAGGAGTGTTCTTTTTAGAACCGCGGAATCCCATCTTGCCTGCTGATGACCAGGAGATAACCTGACCTTCCTGATTGGCAAGACATACGATGATGTTGTTGAAAGAACTGTGCACGTGGAGTTGACCCATAGCGTCAACCTTGACATTTCTTTTTTTGGTTGCGACTGTCTTTTTTGCCATGTCTCTTTATTATTTAGTAGCTTTCTTCTTGTTAGCAACAGTTTTCTTACGACCCTTACGTGTGCGAGCATTATTCTTAGTGCTCTGACCGCGAACGGGCAGACCGATACGGTGACGGATACCACGGTAGCAACCGATATCCATGAGACGCTTGATGTTGAGTTGGATCTCTGTACGAAGATCACCCTCTACTTTGTGTTCAGCCTGAATAACTTCACGTACTGCGGCTGCTTGAGCGTCTGTCCAGTCTTTAACCTTGATATCACGATCAACACCGGCTTTGCTCAAAATTGAGTTGGCTGCACTGCGGCCAATTCCGAAGATGTAGGTCAAGGCAATTTCACCTCGCTTGTTTTGCGGCAAATCAACGCCGACTATTCTTACTGCCATATTATCTTATATGTTTTAGCAAAGTTATTGATTTAGCCCTGACGTTGTTTCAACTTCGGGTTCTTTTTGTTGATTACATAAAGTCTCCCCTTACGGCGAACGATCTTGCTGTCCGGGGTGCGTTTTTTGATTGATGCTCTAACTTTCATATTGTATTTCTTGGTTTATTTGTATCTGAAAGCGATTCTCCCCTTGCTCAGATCGTAAGGACTCATTTCTACCCTTACCTTATCACCGGGAAGAATTTTGATATAGTGCATTCTCATCTTGCCCGATATGTGAGCAGTGATTTCGTGGCCGTTCTCGAGTTCTACCTTGAACATCGCATTCGACAACGCTTCGAGAATTACACCGTCTTGTTCGATTGCAGCCTGTTTTGCCATATCTGATTTCTAAGTCTAAAATTATTTCTCGTTTTACTCTTTAGTAACTCTTGTCAAAATTCGCCTGCTCCTTTTGCAGCGAGGCTCTCTTCGATATATTTGAAGGTGGTGAGTATCTCCGGTCCGTCGGGAGTGATGAGTATCTCATGCTCGAAGTGCGCCGACGGTTTGCGGTCGCGGGTGCGACATTGCCATCCGTCAGGTTCTATGACGATATTCTTGCTTCCAAGATTTATCATCGGCTCGATACAGATGATCATATTCGGTTTAAGAAGCGGACCGATACCGCGGCGCCCGTAATTAGGCACCTCCGGATCTTCGTGCATACTTTTACCTATGCCATGGCCGCACATCTCTCTTACCACACTGTACCCTTCGTGCTCACAATAGCGTTGCACAGCGTTGGAAATGTCACCGATACGTTTGCCTGCCTGAGCGGCTTCGATACCAACGTATAGAGATTCTTTGGTCACTCTCAAGAGTTTCTCGACTTTCGGGTCAATCGCTCCTACTGCAAAGGTATAGCAACTGTCGCCGTTGTAACCATCGAGTTCAACTACACAGTCAGTGCCGATGATGTCACCTTCACGCAGAGTGTAATTGCTTGGAAACCCATGAACCACCATCTCATTTACCTCAATACACAGAGTACCCGGGAATCCGTGATAACCCAAACATGCGGGTTTACCCCCGTTGTCGAGGATAAACTCACGTGCTATGGTATCAAGACGACGGGTAGTAATACCGGGAGCAACCCACTTTGCTACTTCGCCAAGTGTGCGGCTTACGAGATCAGATGCCAAACGGCACTTTTCTATTTCTTCCGGAGTCTTGAGGTAAATCATCAGTTACTTTTAAATCTTACGAGATTACTTATAAACTTTAATTAATCTATTTGTGTACCCGATATTATATCAATTACAATCAGAATACACCTTTACCGGTGGTGCGGCCTTGAATACGACCGTCTTTCATAAGACCGTCATAGTGGCGCATCAACAGGTGGCCTTCTACAATGCGGAGTGTATCAAGAATTACACCTACGAGAATCAACAGCGATGTACCGCCGAAGAACTGAGCAAACGCTCTGTTAAGGCCGCACACGTAAGCGATAGACGGCAGGATAGCCACAATGCCGAGGAAGATTGAACCCGGAAGGGTAATTCTCGACATGATAGAGTCAAGATATTCCACAGTCGGCTTGCCGGGCTTAACACCGGGGATAAAGCCGTTATTACGCTTCATATCTTCAGCCATCTGCTGCGGACGCACAGTGATTGCAGTGTAGAAATAAGTAAAGGCTACTATCATCAAGAAGTAGATGATATTATATGTCCAACTGTACATGTTGGTCAACGAGCCGAGGAAACCAGTCTGATTTGTGCTGAAACCGGCGAGGGTAACAGGGATAAACATGATAGCCTGGGCAAAGATGATCGGCATGACACCAGCGGCATTCACTTTCAAGGGGATATACTGACGAGCACCGCCATACTGCTTGTTGCCTACAACCTTCTTGGCATACTGTACAGGAACTTTTCTTGTACCCTGCACCAGAAGTACCGCACCGGCGATAACGGCGAGCAATATGACAATTTCCAACAGGAAGATCACCAGACCACCACCTGCCGAGTTAAGCAGACGAGAGGTGAACTCCTGGAAGAATGCTTCGGGCAGACGGGCGATGATACCGATAAGAATGATGAAAGATATACCATTACCTACACCTTTCTGATCGATTCTCTCACCGAGCCACATGATAAACATAGAGCCCGCTGCGAGCACAATAGTCATAAACACTACAGTCCAGAAGCCCATGTCGACATAACCGCCTGCAGAAGAAACCTGATACTTAAGGTTCATAAGATAAGCAGGTCCCTGCAAGAGAAGGATGAGCACTGTCAAATAGCGAGTATACTGGTTGAGCTTCATTCTGCCGCTCTCACCCTCACGCTGCATCTTCTGGAAAGCCGGAAGTACCATACCGAGAAGTTGGATTACGATCGAAGCCGTAATGTAAGGCATGATACCTAAAGCGAAGATAGAAGCCTGAGAAAACGCACCACCCGAGAACATATCGAGCAACTGCATAAGACCGTCAGACGTAAAGTTCTTAAGTGCCATCAGCGAGTCGGGATTGATACCCGGAAGCACTACATAGCACCCGAAGCGGTAGATCACCACCAGCATCAGCGTGATGCCGATACGGTGGCGGAGATCTTCGACGCTCCAGATATTTTTAATTGTTTGAGTAAATCCCATTGTAATAAATTATTTTTTGATTACGCTACCGCCGGCTGCCTGAATAGCCTCTTCAGCCTTCTTGGAGAAAGCATCTGCTTCCACCTCAATCTTGTGAGTGAGCGCACCGTTGCCAAGTACCTTCACGAGACAGTTCTTAGATACAAGACCTGCTTCACGAAGATCGGCTACTGTGATCTTCTCAAGATTCTTGGCTGCAGCCAAAGCCTCGAGAGAATCAAGGTTGATCGCCTTATACTCCTTACGATTGATATTATTGAAGCCGAATTTAGGCACACGGCGTTGGAGAGGCATCTGGCCACCTTCAAAACCGATCTTACGGCTATAGCCTGAACGTGATTTTGCACCCTTGTGACCACGGGTAGAAGTACCGCCGTAGCCTGAGCCGGGACCGCGACCTACACGTTTGTTCTTCTTATTGCTACCGGGTGCCGGTGTAAGATTATGTAATTCCATTATCTTTAATCAAGTTTTAAAATTAGAGTTTTGTCACTTCTACGAGGTGATGTACTGCCTTTACCATACCGAGAATTGCGGGATTCTCTTCATGGACTACAGTATGATTCATCTTCTTCAAGCCGAGAGCGTCGAGAGTACGCTTCTGAACTGCGGGGCAGTTGATGCGGCTCTTAATCTGTTTGATTGCTATCTGTGCCATTTTCTCTAATCTTATTTACCGTTAAATACTTTTTCCACAGAGATACCGCGTGCTGCTGCCACATCAGCGGGCGAACGAAGTTCGCTGAGTGCTTCGATTGTAGCCTTTACAAGGTTGTGGGGGTTAGAAGAACCCTTAGACTTTGCAAGCACATCGGTGATACCTACACTTTCGAGTACTGCACGCATCGCACCACCGGCCTTAACACCGGTACCCTCAGAAGCGGGCTTGAGGAATATACGAGAGCCACCGAATTTAGCGCTCTGCTCGTGAGGAATTGTACCCTTGTGGATGGGAACTCTGATGAGGTTTTTCTTAGCAGTTTCGATACCTTTTGCAATCGCTGCCTGTACCTCGTTGGCCTTACCAAGGCCCCAGCCGATTACGCCGTCTTCGTTACCGACAACGACAATCGCTGCAAAACTGAAAGCACGTCCGCCCTTAGTAACTTTAGTTACACGGTTGATGGCCACAAGACGGTCTTTCAATTCCAAATCATTTGTGGATTTAACTCTATTGTTCTTAGCCATGATTTCTCTTAAAATTTAAGACCGGCCTCGCGGGCTGCATCGGCCAATGATTTTACTCTGCCGTGGAAAAGATAACCGTTACGGTCAAATACTACGGTAGTAATACCTTTCTCCAGGGCTTTCTTTGCGATCTCTGCACCTACCTTAGCGGCAACTTCAGATTTTGTGCCACCTTCGAGACCCTTTGATGAAGCGGCCACGAGTGTAGTGCCTGCGAGGTCATCGATTACCTGCACATATATACCCTTATTGGAGCGGAAAACACTCATGCGGGGACGCTCGGCAGTGCCGGAGATTTTACCGCGGATGCGTGTTTTGATCTTATTTCTTCTTGCTATCTTAGATACCATTGTCTTCCTATTTTAATTATTTCGCATTCGCTGATTTGCCGGATTTACGACGTATGATCTCACCAACAAACTTGATACCTTTACCCTTGTAAGGTTCGGGCTTACGGAGAGAACGAATCTTTGCGCAAACCTGACCGAGTAACTGCTTGTCTGCACTCTCAAGGATGATCAGAGGATTTTTGTTACGCTCTGATTTTGCCTCAACTTTGATCTCTTTAGGAAGTTTGATAAAAATAGCGTGTGAGAAACCGAGTGCAAGTTCGAGAACCTGACCTGTAGAAGTAGCACGATAACCTACACCTACAAGTTCCATCTCTTTCTTATAACCCTCGGATACACCTACTACCATGTTATGGATAAGCGCGCGATAAAGACCGTGCTGTGCGCGGTGGTCACGCTGATCATCCGGACGAGTCACGATTACGTGACCATCTTCTACTGCAACATGAATATCGGGGTTGATTTCCTGTGAAAGTTCACCCTTGGGGCCTTTCACGGTTACTACATTACCATTTACCTGTACAGTTACGCCGGCAGGTATCGCGATGGGAGATTTTCCTATTCTTGACATAATTGATACCCTCCTTAATTAATAAACGTAACACAATACTTCACCGCCGATCTTCTTCTCTTTGGCCTCTTTATTGGTCATCACACCCTGGCTTGTGCTGAGGATGGCGATACCAAGACCGTTAAGCACACGCGGCATATCTTTGTAACCTGTGTACTGACGAAGTCCCGGACGGGATACACGATGTAAATTCTTGATCGCGCTGACTTTGTCAATCGGATCATACTTCAGAGCAATCTTGATAGTGCCCTGCGGATTCTGCCCTTCCTCAAATTTGTAATTGAGGATGTAGCCCTGGTCGAAAAGGATCTTTGTGATCTCCTTTTTCATCTTTGAAGAGGGAACCTCCACTACACGACGTCCGGCGTGAATGGCGTTTCTCAATCTCGTCAAATAATCTGCTATTGGATCAGTCATTTTTTTGGTTGTTAAATTGATTCAGATTTTCTGAACAATATTTAATACTCACTTTATGTCTCTCACTTACCGATAAGCGCTAACTCACCAATAAGTTCAAAAACCTTGCAAAATTAATCAGAAATTCCGATATATCAAAATATTACAGACTCCTATCTCCCCTATAACAGGCCGTAAAGGTCTGATTTTTATGTAAATTAGCAATAAATAACATTTTTTAACATGCATAACCATAAAAATTGGAGTTTCAAATCACAGTGATTCGAAACTCCATTTATATATTGACTATATAGTACAGTCAGTATTTCAGACTCCGTATATTACCAACTTGCCTTCTTAACACCGGGGATAAGACCTGCAGAAGCCATTTCGCGGAACTGAATACGTGAAATGCCGAACTGACGCATATATCCTTTAGGACGGCCGGTAAGTTCGCAACGGTTGTGAAGACGAACTTTAGAGGCATTTTTGGGCAATTTCTGAAGTTTTGTGAGAGCCTCATAGTCGATGTTGCCTTCTGCATCAGCGAGAGCAGCCTTCTTGAGAGCGGCTTTCTTTTCGGCATATTTGGCTACCATCTTCTGGCGCTTAACTTCGCGCGCCTTCATTGATTCTTTTGCCATATCTCAAATTCTTATTTTTCGTGTTTGAAAGGGAGACCGAACTTCTTGAGAAGAGCAAAACCCTCTTCGTCGGTAGGAGCAGAAGTCACAAAAGTGATATTCATACCCTGGAGTTTCGGTACATTATCAATATTGATCTCAGGGAAGATAATCTGTTCGGTTACACCGAGAGTGTAGTTACCACGGCCGTCGAGTTTAGAGTTGATACCCTTAAAGTCGCGGATACGGGGAAGTGCTACTTTTACCAATCTCTCGAGGAACTCATACATCTTATCCTTGCGAAGAGTAACCATCGCACCGATGGGCATTTTCTTACGCAGTTTGAAATTTGAGATATCCTTCTTAGAAAGGGTCGGTACAGCCTTCTGACCTGTGATAGCAGTAAGTTCGTTGATGGCTGTTTCGATAAGTTTCTTATCCTGAGTTGCAGCGCCCAAGCCCTGGTTGATTACGATTTTTTCAAGGCGGGGTACCTGCATTACAGTGCTATAGTTAAACTCCTTCTGGAGTTCGGGAACGATGCGTTCCTTATAATCATTACCAAGTGTAGTGCTCATTACTTAATCTCCTCTCCGGACTTTTTAGCGATTCTTACGAGTTTGCCTGCTTCGTTAAGTTTACGGCCTACACGTGTCGGTTTGCCGGTTTTAGGATCAATGGGATTGATCTTTGAGATATGAAGCGGGGCTTCCATTTTAACAATTCCTCCCTGAGGATATTTTGCATTGGGCTTCATGCTCTTAGAAATAATGTTGATGCCCTCTACAATAGCGCGCTCCTTTTTGGGGAACACTTCGAGCACGCGGCCTGTCTTTCCTTTGTCATCGCCGGAATTGACATATACCGTGTCACCCTTTTTAATATGCAGTTTTGCCATTGTTTTCTCTGATTAAAACTAAATGATTAAAGTACTTCCGGTGCGAGTGACACAATCTTCATGTTGGTACCGCGGAGTTCACGAGCCACGGGGCCAAAGATACGTGTGCCGCGAAGTTCACCGGCATTATTAAGAAGCACGCAGGCATTGTCGTCAAAGCGGATGTAACTGCCATCGGGACGGCGAACTTCCTTCTTTGTACGTACTACTACAGCCTTGCTGACAGTACCCTTCTTAACGTCAGAAGAGGGGATAGTGCTCTTAACTGTAACAACAATAATATCACCTACTGAAGCGTAACGACGTCCTGTGCCGCCAAGTACGTGGATGCAGAGGGCTTCTTTAGCACCGCTGTTGTCTGCAACTGTCAAACGAGATTCGGTCTGGATCATAATTACTTAACTTTTTCGATGATTTCTACAAGTCTCCATCTCTTAGTCTTACTCAGAGGACGAGTCTCCATGAGGCGGACGGTATCACCTACAGAACACTCATTGTTTTCATCATGAGCATGATATTTCTTTGTCTTATTGACAAATTTACCATAGATCGGGTGTTTCTCTTTCCACTTGATCTCGACAGTGATTGTTTTGTCGCACTTGTTGCTGGAAACAACCCCGATTCTCTCTTTTCTTAAATGTCTCTTTTCTTCCATTTTCTAAATAGTCTTTTCGGGGGTGGATTACTTGGAAGTTGCCTCAGCAATTTCCTTCTGGCGCAACACTGTCTTCAATCTTGCAATCTCCTTGCGATCTTTTGTGATCTTTGCGGGATTGTCGATGGGAGATATCGCGTGCGCTACTTTCAATTCACGATAAGCCTTCTCCGCAGCCTCGATTGAAGCCTTAAGTTCGGGAATGCTTAATTCCTTGATTTCTTCCTTTTTCATTATTATTACTATTATTTTGCGGCCTTTACATCGGGGCATAATTTCCCCTTTATAAATTCCGAGTGCAAAATTAATGTAAATATTTGAAATACCGAAATTTTTGAGAATAAAAAATTAAAAAAATGCCTGCTCTAAGATAAAGCAGGCATTTTTATCATGAATCTTTATGATTACACATTCTGGCTGGGATCATAGTCGCGGCGAACTACGAATTTAGTGATCACGGGGAGTTTCTGCGCAGCGAGGCGGAGTGCTTCCTTAGCGATATCGTAACTTACGCCTTCAACCTCGATGAGGATACGGCCCGGAGTTACAGGCGCAACGAATCCTTCGGGGTTACCTTTACCTTTACCCATACGTACCTCTGCAGGCTTCTTAGTGATGGGCTTATCGGGGAAGATGCGGATCCAGATCTGACCTTGACGCTGCATGTAGCGTGTTACCGCGATACGTGCTGCCTCGATCTGACGACCGGTGATCCATTTTGACTCAAGAGTCTTGATGCCGAACGAACCGAATGCAAGTTGATTGCCTCTCTGAGCCTCACCTTTCATACGGCCTTTTTGCGAACGGCGGTATCTGGTTCTCTTAGGTTGTAACATGTTATATTACCGGATTGAATTAATTAACGATTGTTGTTTTTCTTATTACGGAATCCGCCTTTACGGCCGTTGCCCTGCGGGCGACCTGATTCCTTAACACCGATTGCGTAAGAAGGAGTAAGTTCCTTCTTGCCGTAGATCTCACCACGGCAGATCCAAACCTTCACACCGATGATACCTACTTTGGTGAGAGCCTCAACCAGAGCATAGTCGATATCAGCACGGAGAGTGTGGAGCGGAGTACGACCTTCCTTATACATCTCGGAGCGAGCGATTTCAGCACCGTTAAGACGACCTGAAACCTGAACTTTGATACCCTCGGCACCCATGCGCATAGTTGACTGGATAGCCATCTTGATAGCACGGCGGTAAGCCACCTTGTTCTCGATCTGGCGAGCGATGTTGCTTGCTACGATCTCAGCATCGAGTTCGGGGCGCTTGATCTCATAAATGTTGATCTGAACCTCTTTGCCTGTGAGTTTCTTGAGTTCTTCCTTAAGAGTATCGACATCTTTACCACCCTTACCGATGATCATACCGGGGCGAGAAGTACAGATAGTCACTGTAACCATCTTAAGAGTACGCTCAATGATGATTCTTGAAACGCTTGCTTTAGCAAGACGAGTGCGGAGATATTTACGGATTTTAGAATCTTCGAGGAGAGTCTCGCCGTATTTCTTGCCTCCGTACCAGTTTGAGTCCCAACCGCGGATAACTCCGAGACGGTTGCTTATCGGATTAACTTTCTGTCCCATCTTGCAAATTATGCTTTATCGTTATTAATTGTATCCACAAACACAGTCACATGATTAGAACGCTTGCGGATGCGATAGCCGCGACCTTGCGGAGCGGGGCGCAGGCGCTTGAGCATCGGAGCGGCGTCTACGAAGATAGTCTTCACATAGAGTTCACCGGCCTCAGCCTTGCGATCATTCTTCTGTTCCCAATTGGCAATAGCGGAGCGAAGGAGTTTCTCCACTCTGTTAGACGCCTCTTTATTCGAAAATTTAAGGATGCCGAGTGCTTTAAACACCTCCTGACCGCGCACCATGTCAACGACGAGGCGCATCTTGCGGGGAGAAGTAGGCACATTACGCAATTTTGCGAAGTATTCGCTCTTGCGTGCCTCCTTAATGGCTTCTGCTGATTTTCTTTTTCTTAAACCCATTGTATTTTTTTATCTTTTTATCTTGTTAATATAGGGCCATTATTTCTTCTTGTTGCCACCGTGGCCACGGAAGGTACGAGTGGGAGCGAACTCACCGAGTTTGTGACCTACCATGTTTTCAGTAACATAAACAGGGATGAACTTGTTACCATTGTGTACTGCGAAAGTGTGGCCTACGAAATCCGGAGAGATCATAGAAGCGCGGCTCCAGGTCTTGATGACCGATTTCTTACCGCTTTCTTCCATTGCAGCCACTTTCTTCTCGAGTTTTACGCTGATAAATGGTCCTTTTTTAAGCGAACGGCTCATAGTTGTCTTAATTTATCAAATTTATTTTTTTCTTCTTTCAATGATATACTTCGAAGAGTGTTTCTTCGGAGAGCGTGTCTTCAAGCCCTTAGCATAAAGGCCTGTACGTGAACGCGGGTGTCCACCGCTCTGACGGCCTTCACCACCACCCATCGGGTGATCGACAGGGTTCATTACCACACCACGGTTGTGGGGGCGACGACCGAGCCAACGGCTACGACCAGCCTTACCGCTGCTTTCGAGTGAGTGCTCGCTGTTACCAACTACACCTACAGTAGCGCGGCAAGAAAGAAGCACCTTACGGGTTTCGCCCGAAGGTAATTTGATAATCGCGTAGTCACCTTCGCGAGAAGTCAACTGAGCGAATGTACCGGCGCTGCGTGCCATGCAGGCACCCTGACCGGGACGGAGTTCGATACAATGGATAAGAGTACCGACGGGGATCTTAGCCAAGGGGAGAGTATTACCTACCTCGGGTGCTGCATCGGGACCGCTTACTACAGTCTGGCCTACTTCGAGACCGTTGGGAGCGAGCATATATGCTTTCTGACCATCTGTGTAGTAAAGCAGAGCGATACGTGCGCTGCGGTTGGGATCATACTCAATAGTCTTTACGACTGCGGGGATACCGTCGTTGGTACGCTTGAAGTCGATGAGACGCAATTTTCTCTTGTGGCCACCACCACGATAGCGAGTGCTCAGATGACCTGAACTGTTGCGACCGCCGGTGCTGCGTTTGCCGACAATAAGAGACTTTTCTGGTGCGTTAGCAGTTGACTTGATGACCTTCTTCTCGCCGTTAACGAGAACTTCAGCCTCTCTTTTGAACACACCAATAATCTTGTGTCTTTGGCCCGGAGTAGTGGGCTTAAATTTCTTTACTGCCATTGGATGCTTTAAATATTGCTATAGTAATCAATAGTTTGTCCTTCGGCCACTGTTACGTATGCTTTCTTGAAAGCGGGTTTCTGACCGCGAATCAAGCCGGCTTTAGTGTAACGTGCTTTACGCTTACCGGCGTAGTTGGCCGTATTAACGCTCACAACACGAACATTGTAAAGTTTCTCTACGATGTCCTTGATCTGAAATTTGTTGGCGTCCGGAGACACAGCAAAAGTGTAGCAATTCTGCTTCTCGCTGTAGGCCGTAGCCTTTTCAGTCACGATAGGTCTGATGTCGATATTCATTTTGTTGTTCTCCGTAATTTAGAATTGATTAAGTACTTCCACGCTTGACTCTGTAAGGAGGATAGCGTCTGTATTAAGCACTGTGTATGCATTCAGATCGATTGCACGCTGCAGAAGAGCGTTGGGCACGTTGCGTACTGACAGGAGTACATTGTCATCCTTTTCGGGCATTACAACGAGTACCTTCTTATCTTCTACCTTGAAGTTCTTAGCGAGTTCCATGTAACTCTTGGTACGGGGAGCATCGAATGTGAAATTCTCAACTACCACGATAGAAGGAGCCTTGGAAGTAAGGGCAATGCGACGTGCAAGTGCTTTCATCTTCTTATTAAGTTTTGTGCGGTAGTCGCGCGGACGAGGTCCGAATACTGTACCACCACCTCTAAGAAGAGGAGAATTGATGTCACCACGACGAGCACCGCCTCCACCTTTCTGACGGATAAGTTTGCGGGTAGAGCCGCTGATTTCGCTGCGCTCTTTGCTCTTGTGTGTGCCCTGACGCTGATTCCCGAGATACTGTTTGATGTCGAGATAGAGGGTGTGATCTGCATTACCCTCAGTAAGGTCGCGGCCAAAAACTTCATCATTGAGGGTCACTTTGCGACCCGTATCTTCACCTTTGATGTTATAAACTGCTACTTCCATTATTTCTCAACTAAAACGATTGAACCTTTAGGTCCGGGAATCGAACCTTTGATCATTAACAAATTGTGCTCAGGCAAAACTTTGATAACCTGAAGATTCTGTACAGTCACACGCTCGTTGCCCATCTGGCCGGCCATACGAAGACCCTTGAATACCTTAGCGGGGTAAGAACATGCACCGATAGAACCCGGAGCACGGAGACGGTTATGCTGACCGTGAGTGCTCTGGCCTACGCCTCCGAAACCATGACGCTTAACTACGCCCTGGAAGCCTTTACCTTTGCTGGTGCCTACTACATCTACGAAGCCACCTTCCTGGAAGAGTTCTACAGTGAGAGTTTCTCCAAGAGCAGGGGTTGTTTCAAAAGACTTGAACTCGGCCAAGTGGCGCTGCGGGGCTACACCTGCTTTTGAGAAGTGACCTGCCTCAGCCTTGTTGGTATGCTTCTCTTTCTTCTCCTGGAAGCCTACCTGTACAGCCTCGTAGCCGTCAGTCTCTACAGTTTTGATTTGAGTAACCACACAAGGACCTACTTCGATAACAGTGCACGGCACGTTCTTGCCGTCGGCACTGAAAACGGATGTCATTCCGATTTTTTTTCCTAATAATCCTGGCATTTCTACTTAGATTGATTAATGAAGCGTTGTGAGTCGAATTCCGGTTTCAGCCGGCCTTCCTCATCAAGAGGCTTCTGAAAAATATTAAATTGATTTGGTTTTCTGTTTTATTCCCCGGAAATTCTCTCCCCCTCCCCTATTAACGGTGAGAGGGAGAGTATATTATCCGAAGTATATGATAGATCTATCGGTTATTAAACCTTGATAGATACATCTACACCGCTGGGAAGTTCAAGTTTCATCAGCGCGTCTACAGTTTTTGCAGTAGAACTGTAAATATCGATAAGACGCTGATAAGAACTGAGTTCGAACTGCTCACGGCTCTTCTTGTTAACGAAGGTTGAGCGGTTAACGGTAAATATGCGCTTGTGAGTCGGCAGGGGTATGGGTCCGCTTACTACTGCGCCTGTAGATTTAACTGTCTTCACGATCTTCTCTGCTGATTTGTCTACGAGATTGTGATCGTATGATTTCAGTTTGATTCTGATTTTTTGGCTCATTGTATTTTTTCTCTTTATTATTTCAACAGATCTACGCGGCCCTGAACCTCTGTGAGCACGTTGCGCGCAATTGAGTTACTTACCTCATCATAGTGGCTGAAGGTCATAGTGCTGGTAGCGCGGCCTGATGTGATAGTACGGAGTGCTGTCACATAACCGAACATCTCTGCCAGCGGAGCCTTAGCCTTAACGATGCGGGCACCGCTGCGGCTTGTCTCCATACCTTCTACCTGACCACGACGCTTGTTGAGGTCACCGATGACATCACCCATGCTCTCTTCGGGAGTCACTACTTCGATCTTCATGATCGGCTCCATGAGCACCGGACCTGCCTTTTCAGAACCGTGCTTGAATGCCTGAATGGCGCAGAGTTCGAATGAAAGTTGGTCTGAGTCAACGGGGTGGAAACTACCATCGAGAAGAGTAACCTTAAGTTGCTCTACGGGATAGCCTGCGAGTACACCATTCTTCATAGCAGTCTGGAAACCTTTCTGCACTGAGGGAATGTATTCCTTAGGTACGTTACCACCTTTAACTTCGTCTACAAACTGGAGGTTACCCTCGAAGCCTTCGTCAACGGGTTCGATACGTACGATGATGTCTGCATATTTACCACGACCACCGGTCTGCTTCTTGAATGTTTCGCGAAGTTCAACGGGCTTGGTGATTGCTTCCTTATAAGTAACCTGCGGACGACCCTGATTACATTCTACCTTAAACTCGCGACGGAGACGGTCGATAATGATATCGAGGTGAAGTTCACCCATACCTGAGATTACGGTCTGACCGGTCTCTTCGTTAGTCTCTACGCGGAATGTGGGATCCTCTTCAGCGAGTTTCTGAAGACCGACACCGAGTTTGTCGAGGTCTTTCTGAGTCTTAGGCTCTACTGCGATACCGATAACGGGATCGGGGAATTCCATAGCCTCAAGTACGATGGGAGCATCTTCTGCGCAAAGAGTATCACCTGTGCGGATATCTTTGAAGCCTACGCCTGCACCGATATCACCGCAACCGATCTTCTCTTTGGGGTTCTGCTTGTTAGAGTGCATCTGGAAAAGACGAGAGATACGCTCTTTCTTGCCTGAGCGAGTATTGAGCACGTAAGAACCGGCCTCAATTTCGCCTGAATAAACGCGGAAGAAGCAGAGACGACCTACATAGGGGTCAGTAGCGATCTTAAACGCGAGAGCCGACATCGGAGCCTCGGGAGAGGGTTCACGAGTTTCGATTGTGTCGGGATCACCTACAGCGTGACCTTCTACTGCACCTGCATCTTCAGGTGAGGGGAGGTATGCGCAGACTGCATCAAGAAGAGTCTGAACACCTTTATTCTTAAATGAAGAACCGCAGAGCATGGGGTTGATCTCCATAGCGAGAGTACCCTTGCGGATAGCCTTGCGGATTTCATCTTCAGTGATAGTAGAGGGATCGTCAAAATATTTCTCCATAAGAGCCTCATCAAACTCAGCGAGAGTTTCGAGCATCTTATCATGATACTCTTCAGCCTCTTCCTTGAGGTTAGCGGGGATTTCCTCTACAGAGTATTCAGCACCCATAGTCTCGTCATGCCAGAAGAGAGCCTTCATAGTGATAAGGTCGATTACGCCCTTGAAAGTCTCCTCAGCACCGATAGGCAACTGAATGGGGAGGGGGTTAGCACCGAGCACCTCCTTAACCTGGCGAACAACTTCGAGGAAGTTAGCGCCTGAGCGGTCCATCTTATTTACATAACCGATACGGGGTACATTGTACTTATCAGCCTGACGCCATACAGTCTCTGACTGGGGCTCAACACCACCTACGGCACAGAATGTAGCGACAGCACCGTCGAGTACACGGAGTGAACGTTCAACCTCTACAGTGAAGTCAACGTGTCCCGGAGTGTCAATAAGATTGATTTTGTATTTTTCGCCGTCATAGTTCCAGAAAGTAGTGGTAGCGGCAGAAGTAATTGTGATACCACGCTCCTGCTCCTGCTCCATCCAGTCCATAGTAGCCGCGCCATCATGCACCTCACCGATTTTGTGAGTAAGGCCGGTATAGAAAAGGATACGCTCGGAGGTAGTAGTCTTACCGGCATCGATGTGAGCCATAATGCCGATATTGCGGGTATATTTGAGTTCGTCGTTTTTAGCCATTTATTTAATCTCCGATTAGAATCTGAAATGTGCGAATGCGCGGTTGGCCTCAGCCATACGGTGCATATCTTCTTTACGCTTGAATGCTCCGCCTTGATCGTTGAATGCGTCTACGATTTCAGCCGCGAGTTTATCAGCCATTGTTTTACCGCCACGTTTACGGGCGAAGATGATGAGGTTTTTCATTGAGATTGACTCCTTGCGGTCAGCGCGGATTTCGGTCGGAACCTGGAAAGTGGCGCCACCGACACGGCGTGACTTAACCTCTACCTGGGGAGTTACATTCTCAAGCGCTTTTTTCCAGATTTCGAGCGCTGACTTCTCTTCGTTGGGCATTTTAGCCTTCACGGTCTCAAGTGCCGAATAGAAGATTGTGTAGGCAGTATTTTTCTTGCCGTCATACATAAGGTGATTCACAAATTTAGTCACCTTAACGTCATGAAAGACGGGATCGGGAAGAATTACCCTTTTTTTAGGCTTTGCTTTTCTCATTTTTGCTTTAAATGCGTTTTTGTAGTTGGTTGCTTCGAGTAGGCTTACGTTATAGTGTTTCCGCCCGATACTTCAATCTGTCGCTCCCGACATGATTTACTCAACCCCTTCAGCCTTCCAATTAATCAAAAACAGATTTGATTTAATTTGTAAATATTCGCTGAGTGCCGGCTACGATACTGCTGCTCCTATTCATTTATGCAGCCTCTTCTCTTACCGGCTCTTTCCATTTACAGGAAGAAGTTTTTACTTCTTACCTGCTTTAGGACGTTTTGCTCCGTATTTAGAGCGACGCTGAGTACGACCCTGCACACCGGCTGTATCCAATGTACCGCGCACGATGTGATAACGCACACCGGGAAGGTCCTTAACACGTCCGCCACGAACCATCACGATTGAGTGCTCCTGAAGGTTGTGACCCTCACCGGGAATATAGGAGTTAACCTCCTTACCATTGGTAAGACGCACACGCGCCACCTTTCTCATTGCTGAGTTAGGCTTTTTCGGGGTAGTAGTGTACACACGCACACATACACCGCGACGCTGCGGACATGAATCCAATGCCGGTGATTTGCTCTTGTCTTTAAGAACATTACGTCCTTTTCTTACTAATTGCTGAATAGTAGGCATTCTGTATTATTAATTATTTTGGTTGTATGTCTCTTTATCTTATTGTTTCAAAGATTCTTCCACACATTCATACCATCATCAAACACTCTGACAATCAGAATGTTAATGATAGAACTGATAGAATCCTCCTCAAAACCTTGCAAAATTACTAAAAATAAACGAATTACGCAAGAGAATCACCTAAAAATTATCATTTTACCTCTACGGCATCTGCTTGCTTCATGGCTATAATCACACTGTTGACCCTATTAATACCCCATATCTCAACTCGGGATATTTCCCATATCTATTAAAAACGAAAGCGGCCTCCATTTTCGGGAGACCGCTCTCTTTATACTCTGTCGTATACTGAGTCAGATATATCTGTATCAGATTTTGTCGTTTACTTTTGCGAGTATCTCCGCCTCTTCGCTTGCGGCTGATGCTTCTATCTCCGCTCCGCGCGCTATCAGTTGCTCGGCTTTGGCGCGATCGGTAAGTCCGGCGGCATTGATCTTCACATTAAGGAATGCACCCCTCACTGCGGCTCTGGCTGCCAGTGTACCAACTCCGGCATCGGTTACTGAAGCAGGGTTACCCTCTTCTACCATTGCACGTAATAGCGGGAACACCTTATAGGCGGTCTCCATAGTGCGCAGCGGCACTTCAGTGGCATAAAGAGTTGCAGCCTCCATAGCCTCTTTACGGGCAGCCTTATCGGCATCTGTCTTCTTAGGCATAGCAAATACATCCATTATACGGTTGAAGGCGGCCGTATCCTCATCTACGAGATGAAGCAACTGTTCCATAAGATTCTGACCCTCCTCGGCATAATCTGAATATTTTTCCCATACCTCATCGTATGCGGCTTTGTGAGCCGTGAGGTTGGCCACCATAGTTCCCAACGCTGCCGCCAAAGCACCCATGTATGCTGAGATCGAACCACCGCCGGGAGCCGGAGACTCACTTGCTGTCTCTTCGGCAAGCCCACGCGCTGTAAGATCTATAAGTTTTTTGGCACTTTTATCTTCTATCATGTATTCTATCACCTTTTCCGAGGGATCGAAAGGTTTGAGTTCGTCGAGTCCCATTGATTTTACGGCGATACGGATAAGTTCTTCTTCGGGTACACCTACCGAGCGGTGCTGTTTTTTAAGGAAGTATTTACCGGCTTCGGTAAGAGTGCGTTTAGGCACAAGACCTACGATTTCTGTACCGGTAACGCGAACACCGCGCGCATCGGCTTTTTTGCATACTTCATCAAAAGCCAGATGCAGAGGCACAGTGGCGATGTCGGTAATATTCATCGATACCTGAGCGATACCGTACTCATCGATATACCAGCCGATCGCTTTAGTACCTTTGAGAGTACCGGGTATCATCACCGGGTTTCCATTCTCATCCTTAACGGGTTTGCCGGTAACCTTACCACCCTCTCTCATAGGACGACCCTTTTCGCGCACATCAAATGCTATTGCATTGGCTCTGCGGGTAGAGGTAGTATTAAGGTTATAGTTTACCGCGATCAGGAAATCTCTGGCACCGATAGTAGTGGCACCGGTGCGGGCCACACCCTCATCAAAGGGACGATTACCGAAATCAGGTCCCTTTTTATCATCTCCCATCTTACGCGAGAGTGCCTCATACTCACCTTCGCGGCACACTGCGAGATTCTTTCGTTCAGGAGTAAATGCAGCAGCCTCATAGCAATATGTAGGTATATTCAATTCATCGGCCACTCGCTTGGCAAGCGCGCGTGACAATTCAGCGCACTCTTCGAGAGTAACACCGCTTACCGGTATAAGCGGACACACGTCGGTCGCACCCATACGCGGATGAGCACCGTGATGGGTACGCATATCGATAAGTTCTGAAGCACGGCGGATGCCTCTGAATGCGGCTTCCACTACTGCTTCCGGTTCGCCGACAAACGTCACCACCGTACGGTTGGTAGCCTCGCCCGGATCTACATCAAGCAGGCTTATTCCCTTTACCGACGTGATAGCATCGGTAATCTCTTTAATCTTTGCTTTGTCGCGTCCCTCTGAGAAATTTGGCACGCACTCGATAATACGTTTTTCCATGTATATTTAAGGTATTAATTGTTTACTTGTATTTGCTTGCTACCTCATATACTTTTTCATATATGCGATAGTCTGATTCGGTAAGTGTGAGTCCGCGGCGCCCGAGCACTCGCTCTGCAATCTGATAAAATTTCTTGAGCGGTACATCCTGCATACCGGCCTGCGGCGAACCTTCCTGAAAACTCGGTATGAATACTCTGGGGAAACCGGCACCGTGGATATTGACACCTACGCCTACCACTGTGGCGGTGTTAAACATACAGTTGATGCCGGCCTTGCTGTGATCGCCCATTATCAAACCGCAAAACTGGAGGTCGGTGCGCATAAACGTATGCCGGGGATAATTCCAGATACGTATCTTGGAGTAATCATTTTTAAGATTAGAGGCATTCACTCCGGCTCCTATGTTACACCACTCCCCTATCACCGCATTGCCCAGATAACCGTCGTGAGCCTTATTGCTATACCCGAAGATTACGGTATTCTGCACCTCTCCCCCTACCTTGCAGTAAGGTCCGAAGGTAGTGGCGCCATATATTTTTGCACCCATTTTAACCTGAGCATTGTCAAGCATGGCAAAGGGACCTCTGATGCTTGCGTTCTCCATCACCACCGCATCACGACCTATATATATGGGGCCATCCTTGACATTCAGCGTCGCACCCTCTACCTGCGCACCCTCTTCGATAAAAATCATCGGCACCCCATCGGCATCATACAGATCACCGATTACAAGATTATTGGATGCGACAGGTTGCGACTTGCGGCCGGCTGTGATACGCTTAAAGTCACGCTTTAACATTTCTCCATTCTTGAGAAATATATCAAATACATACTTGATGACTTCCGCACCCTCAAGCAGTTTACAATCCTCCACCCGGCAGTTGTCAAGACCATTTTCATCACCACGCCAGGCCACAACTTCACCATGGGCCTGCAAACCTTCACCTTTATTGAGGGAGAGTATAGCCTCGACCACAGATTCATCCGGCAGCAGATTACCCGCTATAAAAAGAAGATCGTCGGCAGCACTATCGCATGTGCCGAACTTATCCTGTTGAAAGTCGAGCGGACGGTAACAATACTCACCCGGGAGTATATCTTCCCACACCTGTCGCAAGTGTCGTATTCCTACCCGGAAATCGGCTACCGGACGCGTATATGATAAGGGCAACAGATTGCCATGTATCTCGTCAGTATCAAATAATACTACTTTTCTATTCATTAAGTAAATCTTATAGTACGATATTAGGTCGCCCGCTTGACGGGTATATTTTAACGCAAATATAGTATAAATTTCGGAATCTCTATATCGGTCAGCAGGTAATTTTATGACTACGGTTTATTTTTGTCTGACATTTTTGATTGAATGTGTATAAACAAAGCAAGTGCGGAATTTCACAACTCCGCACTTGTTCAGATCAATGATTCGGCAACTGCCTCCTCATTGTACCTAATAGTTACCATCTTCTAATTGACATCCGGTACCCCTTGCCCGGGTAACGCATATCTCACGACATTCTCCGGATATCTTGTATATATCTAATTATGATTCAAAATTACATATTTCTCCTCTACTATGCAAGTATTTTCCCCGGTAAATTGGCCTATTTAGCCAAAAATACCACATTTTGACCAATTCCCCGTCTCTTTCTGAATACCCGTACTAAAGAGGGGGATTAAAAATTTCGATACTAAGGGATGAAATAATTAATATTATATTGTTATATTTGCATGTAATGAGCGGTCGGAGGACGTTTATTTTAACCGGAGAGCGGTTATTTTGACACTCTCTATTTCTCTCTATTCTTACAGATTATTATTCAACCTTATATATAATATGGAAAAGAAAAACATTACTTACCTCGCCAATCTGCGCGAGGCTATGAAGCAGCACGGCATTGATGTCTGCATCATTACCGGCACTGACCCGCACCAGTCTGAAATACCCCCTCACCACTGGCGCGGTCGCGAGTGGCTTACTGGTTTCGAATCATCTAACGGCACCAACGGCACCGCTGTAGTTACTGCCGATGAGGCTCTGTGCTGGACCGATTCAAGATATTTTCTTCAAGCCGATCAGCAACTGCAGGGTACCGGATTTAAAATGATGAAAGAGGATGGTCCGGATGCCGTAGATCTCGTGGATTGGGTTACCGAACACACCGATAAGGGTAAGACGGTAGGTATCGACGGTATGACTTTCTCTATAAGTTTCGCCCAGCGCCTGCAGCAGGAACTCAATGACAACGGCATCAATCTCAACACTGACTTCCCCCAATTTGACTATATATATCCCGACCGTCCGGAGAGACCTAAAAATAAACTATTCATTCACGATGAGAAGATTGTAGGTGAGACCGTTGACTCTAAAGTATCCAGAATCCTGGAGGCTACAAAGAGCGAACTCGCCAATGCTATCCTTCTCTCCGCTCTCGATGACATAGCATGGGCCACAAATTTGCGTACAGCCGGAGATATAACATACAGCCCCATTTTTGTAAGTTACCTCTACCTGAGCGATGATAAGCGCGTTCTCTTTGTAGATGCCGACAAACTCACCGCTGAGGTTAAGGCACATCTCGACAAGTACCATATCGAGGTTCAACCCTACGATGATATACTGAAATTTGCGGAATCTCTACCTAAAACCACCCGCGTACTCCTCGACCCGCAGAAAACCTCCCGCGGCCTTTATGACCACCTCGGATGCACACCGGTATTCGGAGGGTCTACCGTAGCCAAACTGAAGAGTATCAAGAATCAGACCATGCTCGCCAACCTTGCCACCGCGATGGAAAAGGATGGTGTGGCACTGACCAAATTCTTCATGATGGTGGAGAAGGATTATCCTACCGGTCAACTCACCGAGGTGGAACTCGGCAAGCGACTCCGCGCACTTAGATTAGCCGACCCCTCATGTGTCGACGAAAGTTTCGGCGCCATCATCGGTTGGCAGGGTCATGGTGCTATAGTGCATTATGAGGCGACCGAAGAAACCGATGTTCCCATCAAGGGACAAGGTCTCTTGCTCGTAGACAGCGGTGGTCAATACACTTACGGCACCACTGATATTACCCGCACTATCGCTCTGGGCGGTACCACTCCCGAACAGTGCCACGATTTCACGCTGGTTATGAAGGGACACATCGCCCTGGCCCGCGCAATATTCCCCGAAGGTACCCGCGGTGCTCAACTTGATGCCCTCGCCCGTCAATTCCTATGGGCCGAAGGTAAGGCTTATTACCACGGCACCGGCCACGGTGTAGGATTCTTTATCAACTGCCACGAGGGCCCGCAGAGCATCAGACTCAACGAAAATCCCACCCCGCTCGAACCCGGTATGATTACCAGCAACGAACCCGGATTATATCTCACCGACAAATACGGCATCCGCTGCGAAAACCTTATCGTAACCGAACCGCACTGCGAGACAGAATTTGGAAAATTTTACGATTTCAAGGTAATGACCCTCTTCCCGTTTGACCGTTCACTCTTCGAACTCGACATAATGACTCCCGAAGAGATAAAATGGGTAGATGACTATCATGAAATGGTACGTACACGCCTCACTCCTTATCTTAATGCAGAGGAGGCAGCATGGATGGCCGAAAAGACTCAACCCCTGAAAAAAGATTAATATCATGGCTATAATCGAATCTGTAAGAGGGTTTACTCCCAAAATAGGGAAGGATTGCTTTCTGGCTCAAAATGCTGTAATTGTCGGTGATGTGACTATGGGCGACGAGTGTAGCGTATGGTTCTCTACCGTGTTGCGCGGTGATGTCAACACTATCACCATCGGAGACCGTGTAAATATACAGGATGGAAGCGTACTGCATACTCTATATCAGAAGTCAACTATCGAGATAGGAAATGATGTCTCTATAGGTCACAACGTGGTGATACATGGCGCCAAGATTCACGATTACGCCCTGATCGGTATGGGCGCTATCGTGATGGATGATGCCGAGGTAGGAGAAGGCGCACTGGT
The DNA here is from genome assembly GCA_947175665.1 of uncultured Porphyromonadaceae bacterium. Lineage (GTDB taxonomy): Bacteria > Bacteroidota > Bacteroidia > Bacteroidales > Muribaculaceae > Lepagella. The sequence goes on along the minus strand of CAMWNR010000016.1, from coordinate 6,346 downwards.
TGCCGCCGGCTCGGTAGTGCTGAGCAAAACCAAAATCGGACCTCACGAACTCTGGGCAGGCGCGCCGGCCAAATTTATCAAGATGGTCGAACCCGAAAAGGCCAAGGAGATGAATGTAAAGATTGCCAAAAACTATCTGATGTATTCAAAATGGTACACTTCACCTCAAGGAGAGGCCGCTACACATCAAGGCACAGAAGCACTGGAAAAAGCAATCGAAGAGGCCGAAAAGGAGAAGTAATCGCCCTGCTCTCCCTTAAACAGCAAAAAAATTAGAGATAAAAAAGAATTTTTTTGCCAAAAAATTTTGTCAAAACGATTGAATTGCATAATTTTGCATCCGCATTGTGTATGCTATCGCGAATACCGCGCGATTTAACGTATACACAAGGCGAAAATCAAATCGAAAAATAATAGAAAATAAGAAAAATGATAATCGTACAAGTTAAAGAAGGGGAAAACATCGAAAAAGCCCTCAAGAAATTCAAACGCAAATTTGAAAAAACCGGTATTGTAAAAGAACTTCGTCGTCGTCAGGCTTTTGAAAAGCCCAGCGTAACTAACCGCAAAAAGATGATGAAGGCTGTATACGTTCAGCAACTCCTTCGCGAAGCCGGTCAGTAATCGGCATATCGGTTTGCTCTGCGGTGATGAATATCCCCCTTTCTGAGCGAACGTAAAATATTTTTCTAAGCCATAAAATATCGGTGTAGGTTATATCTCAAAAAACCTATACCGATTTTTCGCATACCTACCCCAACTCTCGGACTAATACCTATGGATAATTTTATTGCTGAGTACGAAACATACCTTAGATACGAACTGTATCGGTCACCCCACACCGTATCCGCATACCTCCGTGACCTTGAGGGGTTTGTAAATTTTATTCGACCTATAGAGCCGGATTCCGCCTTCGATCCGGCCGATATAACACCTGCTCTCATCCGCAGTTGGATCGCCTCACTTTCGCGCTGCGGCGACTCACCCCGTACCCTCAGACGCAAAACTCAAAGCCTGCGGGCCTACTATCGCTATCTTTGCCGACGACACGGTTTTTCAAGAAACCCCGCTGATGAAATCACTCTCGCCAAGATACCGAAACATCTCCCTGATTTTGTAAAGGATGATGATATGCTCCGAATCCTCGGCAACTCCGGTAATCCCTCTCAAAATCACAATACCACTGATTCTCAACAGGTTGATAATTACAAGACAGATAATCAAAATGACAGCACCGCAATAGAGAGTGATCTGATAGCAGCCAGAGATCATCTGATATTACATCTGCTGTTTGCCACCGGTATGCGAAGGGCTGAATTATTATCACTCACCGACAACTCCATATCCTTCTCTTCAGGCACTATCCGCATCATAGGTAAAGGCAATAAGGAAAGAGTGATCCCGATGGCCAAAGAATTGGCCGACGAAATAAAGGTCTGGATGCATTTGCGCGACTCAGCCTTTACCGATCTCCCCACTCCGCGACCCATAATTGCCACCCGATTCGGACACATGTCGCCCGCCAATATTGAGGTGATAATAAACAGATTGCTAAAAAACGAGGCTATCGGCAAAAAATCACCTCACACATTACGCCATACCTTCGCCACCTCTATGCTCAACGCCGGTGCCGATCTAAACTCAGTGCGGGCTATACTCGGTCATACCTCACTTGCCACCACCCAGATATATACGCATCTGCAATTTTCGGATCTGCGCAAAATCTACTCGAAGGCACACCCCCGTTCTCATACTCCAGACCGGAATGACAATGACCATCACGATACCCCGGAACCCTCAGGCAATGAATAAGATTTTTCAGCACCCAGACTACTGAACCGAGATTTTTTAAGTACACAGACAACTGAAAATACATTTTTTTTGTTATCTTTGTACATACACCTCCTCCCCTATCCCGGATCTCAAAACGGGATATAACCCGCATCTCCTCGGCCAGTATTATATTCACCTTAAAACCTTAAAGTTATGGTAGCAAAAATCAACGCCGTGCATTTTGACATTTCCGAACATCTCGAAAGTTTCATACATAAAAAAATCGACCGCCTTTATCGTCGCTTTGACTTTATTTCAGAGGCCGAGGTTACTCTTAAAGTTGTTAAGCCTGAAGCCGCTATGAATAAGGAAGCAGGCATTAAACTCCACGTTCCCGCCACCCCCGAACTCTTCGCATCCAAAACTTGCGATACATTCGAAGAAGCCGTAGACCTCTCTATCGAGGCGTTGGAACGCCAACTCGAAAAAATCAAAGAGAAAAAATAATGACCCCTCTCGATAATGTCAGGATATTAGAGTTCCCCGGAGTGTGCCAACCTACCCGGGGAACTCTCACTGTGCTTGAGAACATCCATTACGACCGTATTCTCCCTACCGGTGAGACCGTTGCTGATACCTTCCATATCAACCGGGTGTTTTATATTTACGATGTGCCGGAAGAAGCCTCGCGCGGTGGCCATGCTCATCAGACCAATACTCAACTCCTTATATGTCTGGCCGGTTCGCTCGACATAACTCTCACCGACGGGCATACCGTAAGAGACTTTCATCTCGATAATCCCGCACAGGGTCTGCTGATACCCCCGCAGGTATGGAATTCGATGCGTAATTACGCTCCGGGCACCGTACTGCTGGTTCTCTGCTCCGAACTTTACAACCAGCAAGGCTACTTTAATGATTTTGCCTACTATAAATCTTATATAGATTCCACTTACTTCTCATGAAATACCCTTTCCTGAGCCTTAAGGTCTCAAATGCCCCTTACGAAGATGAACTGAAAAGAGCCGCCGAGCGCGTTATCTCTTCAGGTCGCTATCTTCTCGGCAAGGAGACTGAGGCTCTTGAATCAGAAGTCGCTACCTATCTGGGAGCACCTTACGCTATAGCGGTAAGCAATGGACTCGATGCGATCAGATTGATATTCAGAGCATATATGGAGGAGGGGAAACTTCAACCCGGTGATGAGGTGATTTTTCCCGCAAATACCTACATAGCCTCCGTACTCCCGATAACCGAATTAGGCCTCACCGCTATCCCGGCTCCGGCTGACCCGGCTACGCTTAATCTGGACTTGGGCAGGATAGATGAGTATCTTACCCCCCGCACCAAAGCGGTTTTGGTTGTACATCTGTATGGCACCCCTTGCTGGGATGCAAAAGTATTAACACGTCTCCACGATAGAGGATTACTTATTATCGAAGATAATGCTCAGGCCTTCGGGGCTATATCTCCCGAAACAGGTCTGTATGGTTCCGATTATTGCGGAGCCTTAGGCGATGCCGCAGCCATAAGTTTCTATCCTACCAAAAATCTCGGAGCACTCGGTGATGCCGGTATGGTTGTAACTCACGATGAGAATTTGGCTAAAACCGTAAGAGCGCTCGCCAATTACGGGTCCGATTACAGATATCACAACATCTACCGAGGGTATAACAACCGCATCGACGAACTTCAGGCCGCCTTTTTGCGCGTAAAACTACCCTACATCGATGCCGAATCTGAAAAAAGAGAGGATGTGGCTCGCGCCTATCGCGAAAATATCTCGCATCCTGCCATAACATTACCTGCCACTATACCCGCCGGCCGTCAGGTATGGCATCAATTTGTAATTACTACCCCTCATCGCGACAGGCTTAAAGAGTGGCTCGAATCTCATGGTGTGGCTACCGATATACACTATCAGACACCCCCACATCGCCAACCATGTTATGCCGATACATTCTCCGGATCTGCCCTATCCGAGACAGACCTATTGGCTCAATCCCTATTGAGCCTCCCCATTGCAAATATCACCACTGAAGACGCAGTGGACATCGCCGGAATTATCAACCGATTTCCGGAGATAAACTAATTGATAAATGTTAAAATTTATGAGCATTACGCCCAAGAATCCATCTGCTAATCGCACGAAACGTATCGTTTGCTGGAGTATCTGCTCTGCTGTGGTTATTATCATAGCGGTAATCACTCTCCCCTACCTCATCACCGGCTCTGCTCATGCAGCGATTATCCGGATTCCGAAAGGTGCCGGCACTACGCAGGTCACAGATACACTTACTAAATATTTCGGTGAGAAATACGCTGACCGCACTATTGATATTTTCTCTAAATTAGAGTCAAAACCTTTCTTACGTTACGGTGCATACGAAATTGAAGAGGGCACCTCACCCCTTAAGGCCGCCAGAATTCTGGCGCGCGGGGTACAGACCCCTGTAAAAATCAGTATCAACGGGGTACGCGAATTTCTCCCTTTTGCCGACCGTATCGCCGCTAAATTTGATTTCTCGGGCGATGATCTGCGTAAGGCATTAACCGACAGCACTCTTGCCGCTAAATTCGGACTAACCGTAGAGCAATTTCCCGCTCTGTTTCTTAACGATACCTACTTCCTGTATTGGTCTGCCACTCCCGAGCAACTCATTGAGAAAATCGGTGAAAATTATAATAACTTCTGGACAGAGGAGCGACGCGAAAAAGCCTCCGCTCTCGGTCTGTCGCCAGCCGAAGTTATGATTGTGGCTTCCATAACCGACGAAGAAAGTAATCAGATTTCTGAAAAAGGGAGAATCGGCCGGCTCTATATAAATCGGTTGCACAAGAATATGAGACTCCAGGCCGACCCGACCGTAAAATTCGCACTTAATGATTTCTCTATCAAACGTATAACCAATGAGCACCTGTCGGCCCCCGGCCCATATAATACATATAGAGTAGCGGGATTGCCACCCGGTCCTATACGCACCACCTCTAAAGAGACCGTAGATGCCATCCTTAATTCCTCCCCTTCAGAGGACCTGTATATGTGTGCCAAAGAGGATTTCTCGGGCTTTCACAACTTTGCCTCTACCTTTGAAGAGCATCGCATTAATGCAGAGAAGTATCGTAAGGCCCTGAATGAGAGGGGCATTTATTAACAACCTATTAATCCAAAAGAATAATTGTTCCACTGATTTCTGAAGCCTGCAGTGATAAGTCTTAAGAAGTTATGGAATAAGTGATATGAAATCATGAATCGTATTATAGGGATACTATTTATCTTATTTACAATCTCATTCGCCCGGGGAGCGAATGATTCCGTATCTATGATCCTCCCTACGGCGGATGTCGCACCCTCCCATATCAATATCTCCGCCCCAGCCCCTCCCTATATAGATACCACTATGCAGTCCCGGGCTGCCGAAACACTTACCGACAAAAACCGCAACTGGTGGCATCTGGCATGGAAAGGGAAACTGAACATGAAGGATACTACTGTACAGTATCCGCGCTTTATAAAATTCTGTGTAGATGTGTATAACTGGGGCGACCGTACGTTTAACTCCTACGATACCACTTACGTAGTCGGCACCGGCAAGCGGTGGAAAACCCGCGTCGGTTTTGATATGTGGACCGATTCATACAATATGCATCTTAAAAAACTACCGATCACCCTTATTTCTGACCCTTATTCTACAGCGGCGGTATATCTGCAATATATGGCGGTAGGTATTAATTATGGCGTGGATCTTAACAATCTGATGTTTAACAAGCCGGTTAATCACAGCAAGTATGAATTTTCATTTAATTGCGCCCGTTTTAATCTTGACCTCGCCTTAAACAAGACCAGCGGAGGGTCATATATCCGCACCTTAGGCGACTACCGACGCGGACACCTTATCAAAGAGTATATGTCGGGAGTGGCTATGACCGATTTTACCGGTGATATATACTATTATTTCAATAATCGGAAATATGCTAACGGAGCGGCTTACAACTTCTCGAAAATTCAGAAAAAGAGTGCCGGCTCGGCGATATTGGGTTTTTCGTTTTCTTATCAGGATATAATGCTTGACTTCTCTACACTGCCGCAGAATCTCAAGCAATATTACACATACGATGAGGAGAAATTCAAATTTCATTACTATAATTATTGCCTGTTGTTCGGATACGGTTACAACTGGGTTCTTAACCGTCACCTGCTATACAACGTATCGGTTATGCCATCAATAGGGGTTATACACTGCTTTGAAGATTCGCACGATGGTAAGACCAAACTTTTATCCATGAATATCAAGGGGCGCATGTCGCTGACCTATAACTTAGGCGATTTCTTTACCTGCCTGATAGTCAAAGCCGATGGTCACTGGTACAAGACAGGCCAACTGTCGGTTTTCTCAGCCATCGAGAGTGCCTCGCTCAGCGTAGGCGTCCGCTTCTAACCCCATTATATCCTACTCGCACCCTGCTAGCATTGGGATGGCAAGTGAGTATTGCAATGGCAAGTGAGCATTACAGTGCCAAGTGAGCATTACAGTGCCAAGTGAGCATTACAGTGCCAAGTGAGCATTACAGT
>CAMWNR010000015.1 GCA_947175665.1 uncultured Porphyromonadaceae bacterium | reverse complement strand
ATTTCTTATACAACATATTAACGGAACTTCCGTGTAGTCGCACAAAGGTTTGGTCGCCCGTCAGCACTACCCGGAAGTTCTTTGGTTTATAATGGCTGAGAAAAAAGAATTTCTCAAAGGGAGAAGACCTGTAACTTTCCTTGACTTGTTTGCTGGTGCCGGTGGTATTAGCGAAGGATTCTTACAGGCGTACACTGGCAATAAATATTTTAAGTTCATACTTGCAAGCGATATTAACGAAAATTGCGAGTTAACGCATACTGTCCGTTATAATTATCAGTTGGGCCTTGATACTAAATTTCTCACTGAAGATATTATGTCTCCAACTTTCATTCCTCACCTTCTTGATAAGCTTGATGGTCAGGAAATAGATGTTATTACAGGAGGTCCAAGTTGTCAATCATTCAGCCTATCCGGTCGACGTAAGCGTTTTGATAAACGTGACAACCTTTTCTTACACTATCTCAATGTAATCCGGAAACTTCGCCCAAAATACTTTGTAATGGAGAACGTTAAAGGTTTGCTATCAAAAGATAAAGGGAAATTCAAAGATGCTATTCTCCGTGAAATTCGTTCTATTATTGATGACGCAAATATTCCGGCCTTCGTACTTTACTTAAGTAAGATGCTTGACAAGACCGCATCTTCCTTTATAAAATCGTGTATTCTCACTAAGGTTAAGATTGAAGTCTCAGAAGACAATGAGGCATTTATGGAGCGCGACAATTACTTTGCAACTCTTGACGCACAATTCAAATCTATTACTCGCAAATTAGAATATCGTTTAAGCAAGTCAAATATTAATATCGCTACAATACGACATGGATTAAATCTGCTCAGACGAACAGATGAACGTAATGCCATTGCCGCGGCCATAATAAATGAAAAGACACACGCTGACATTGATAACGATTTCTTTGTTAACGGTTTCAATAGTTTCTTGTCACTTATTGATGATTCTACTATCATTAATACAATTCTTTCTGCCATCGATTCTTTTACGGAGTTTGACAATTCATCTAATGACGTAAAAGAGTTTCGTGAAATGATAAAGTTGTATTCTTACACTCTTGACGAAACCTTCGACTTTATTCGCTCTTATTCCAAATCCGATAATAGCGAAGATGAATTTAACTCTCATCTTGAGGCCATTCGTCTATATCGCGTCGCTCAACCTATAGTTGCACTTTCTGCAAATTATGGAGTTCCTCAAAATAGAGAACGCGTGCTCTTCATTGGTTGCAGAAAAGATCAGCCGTTGATAGATGATGTTCCTCCAACTGTTAGCGAAGATGAGAAAGTAACTGTATATGAAGCTATACATGACCTTGATTTTATCGGTAATGGCAGTATGGAAACCACCTATGGGGAAAGAAGAATAATCGAAGAGTGCGAAGCCTTAATTCGCACTCGTGAAGTTCAAGGAAAACTTTCTCAATCAGACGATGCTCATACTTTTGCTGAATGGTCTAAAATAGGACGTTTCACACATAGATTTGATTTTTCATGTGAGCCGTTCTATGTACGCTCTATTGATGATTTAAATAACAATCTTTTTTGCGAGGAACCAGCACTATATAACCATCAAACGAGTTCACAAAGCGATGAAGTTAAACAGCGACTCTCAGTTATAGCTAAACATGGAGCCTATGATACCGAGTGTAAGAAAGAATTGTCGCTGCGTGGTCTCGATTCCAACAAACGGAACTATACTGTCTTGAATCCTAAAGGACAAAGTCCTACTGTTGTTACAATGCCCGATGATTTTATACATTACGCCGCTCATCGAGCTATGACAGTTAGAGAAATGGCTCGTCTCCAATCATTCGATGATTCTTTCGTTTTTCAAGGAAAACGACAGACAGGCGGAAATAAACGCAAATCAGAAATTCCACAATATTCACTTGTCGGAAATGCAGTGCCACCTCTCATGGCACGTGCTATAGCTAATACCATTCTTCAACATATTAAGTAAGTTACTATGATACACATGCGTCCATATAATGCTTTTGAGACTAAAAACGTAAAGTTCTTAGTTGATAAGCAGATTGAATTTGCTACAATACAAATTACTGAAACTGGCTTAAAGAAAAGCATTTTGGATGCTACCGCTCCTGTTCGTGCTTACTTTAAGGAAAAGAATGTCCACGATTACGATTTGCAGTTACAAGGCCCAGAGCATAAACGTATCGTTGATACTTATATTATGACTGAAACTGCACGCTATCTTACTAAAACCTCTCTTTATAGACCAGTCACTAAAAAAGGTGATCCTCGTTTATGGGTTAATAAAATTCGTGATGTAGAGTTTCTTAGGGCTAATGATATTTTTGCTATCATTGCACATAAAAATATCTTTTTTACAGTCAATCTTTCTACGGTTGATATTTCAACTGTTTGTCTTTCACCCGTAGATACACCTTTGAAAGACCTTATTTTTGAGCTTTCACGCGAAAAGAATTCTGTAAGTAATGAGTTACTTGGACTTATCAAAGATCGTATGACAGACTGGATGCCGGCTGAAATCCTTGCTGATACTGGAATTGGGCGGACAGTAGAGTCAATTCTTGGCATAGAAATGAACCCCTCGAAAGCCCCGGACTTCAAAGGGATTGAGCTAAAAAGCCATCGAGAGGCCTCTCGCGTTAGAAATACTCTTTTTACGCAAACTCCTGAATGGGCTATCAGCCGTCTCAAAAGCGGAAGGGCTATAGTCGATGAATATGGTTATATTCCTGACGGCTATAACCATAAATCATTACATGTTACACTTTCGGCTAATAAACCTAATCAACAAGGACTTGGATTATTGTTGCAACCACAATTAGGACTCCTTGAGGCTGATGAATTTTCGACCATACCTTTAGATGACGGAACTTTTCGTAAAATAAATGACGTTGCAGTGTGGAAACTAATAAAATTGCATGAAAGATTGCTCACTAAACATCGTGAGACGTTTTGGATTGATGCTGAAACAAAAATTGAATCAGGACGTGAGTTTTTCCGTGTTTCTGAAATACTTCACACTAAAAACCCAATACAATCTCAATTTGACGTACTCCTCGATCAAGGACAAATTACTGTAGATTTTCTTCTCTGTCGTGATTCTGGAGGAGATACATATAGTTTCAAAATCAAGGGTAAGGCACGACCATTATTATTCCCTCAAAGTGAGACCTATAATCTTCGTGCACTATAAATTTAGGCTTATGGGTCAAAACGGGTGCTGAAAAGCCTCAAAAATCGTAAAACGCCACGCTATGGGTCGTCTCCGCAATACGGCTTCAATCGCTAACTCCTTATAAAGATTAGATTATTTATAAAGATTAGAATATCCTAATTATGAATTAATTTCATTTTTATGAATATAGAACTTACCTCCAATCTCAGAGAAGATTTAAAAACAGTTTTATTCTCTATTGATTTAGAGAATTACAAACATAGAATATCAATCTATCTTGATGATTTGACAAACCAAGACATATTCCTATATGTATATGAATATAAATACATTTATAATGGTCGAACTCACGTTTTTGAGAATAGAACAGCGACCGCTTTAACTAATGCTCTAAATCAAGACTTTGACAGGGCATATAATATTTCTTCTTATAATGATTTGATGACTTATTTCAAATCTAAATTCAGCAATGATGAATTTGCTTATCATAAAATTGTTAATGACATAAAATCTACTGGAATAGGAATTGATGAGGACATCGAAGAACGAGAAGAGGATAATTATGAATATCTAAAACGATATTTTTAGGATGAAGGAAGTTGCCGCACCGCCGTCGCGCTTTCGTAAATCGAGCCTAAGGTCTCGACCGGAAGGCTTCAGTCGCTAACTCGTTCAACAAACCCCTTCGGATACCTCCGAGAGGGTTTTGTTGTATATAGACCTTGCGCTTCGGGCGATGTTTCGCCTGATAAAAGCATAAATCGGTAAATTACAGATTTTAAGGGTTTCGATTTGGGTATTTGAAAAAATTGTTGTAATTTTGTGTAGAAGTGGCCGAAGAGGTTGCTTCGGATTAATAATATGATTCTCAAGATAGGGGAGACCCCTGTTTGATGAAGCATTTATATAGTGTAAAATACTTAAATTCAAAGACAGAAGTTTTTTGAAATGATCAATATAAAATTCCCCGATGGCAGCGTACGCCAGTACGAAGAGGGCGTTACTCCTCTTCAGATAGCAGAGAGCATCAGTCCTCGCTTTGCGGCCGATGTGCTTGCAGCCTCTGTAAACGGTGATAAGTGGGATATATCTCGTCCTATCAATGAGGATGCTGATATTCAGTTGTTTAAATGGGATGATCCGGAAGGTAAACATGCTTTCTGGCACTCTTCAGCGCACCTGCTCGCCGAGGCGCTCCAGGAACTCTACCCGGGAGTGAAATTCGGTATAGGTCCGGCTATCGAAAACGGTTTCTATTACGACATCGATCCGGGCGAACATAAGATCACTGCCGAAGATTTTCCGAAAATCGAAAAGAAAATGCAGGAATTGGTTGCTAAAAAAGAGGCAATCGTTCGTCAGGATATCTCTAAGGCTGATGCGCTTAAAATGTTTGGTGACAGAGGTGAGACTTATAAGTGTGAGTTGATCTCCGAACTTGAAGACGGCCATATCACTACATACACACAAGGGGAATTTACAGATCTTTGTCGCGGACCGCACCTTCCCACTACAGCACCTATTAAGGCAGTTAAGATTCTATCGCTTGCCGGTGCATACTGGAGAGGTGACGAGAAACGTGACCAACTTGTGCGCGTATACGGCATAACATTCCCGAAAAAGAAGATGCTCGATGAGTATCTGACACTCCTCGAAGAGGCTAAAAAGCGTGACCACCGCAAACTCGGCAAGGAGATGGAACTGTTTGCATTTTCAGAAACCGTAGGTAAGGGTCTGCCGCTCTGGCTTCCTAAAGGTGCTGCTCTCAGAGACCGCCTTGAGCAATTCCTGCGTAAAATCCAGAAACAATATGGTTATCTGCAGGTAATTACTCCGCATATCGGCAACAAGCATCTGTATGAGACTTCGGGTCACTGGGCTAAGTACGGAAAAGATTCATTCCAGCCGATACATACCCCCGAAGAGGGAGAAGAGTACCTGCTCAAGCCGATGAACTGTCCTCACCATTGCGAAATATATAAAGTATCACCCCGTTCTTATCGCGATCTCCCGATGCGACTCGCAGAGTTTGGCACCGTATATCGTTACGAACAGAGTGGTGAACTTCATGGTCTCACACGCGTACGCGGATTTACTCAAGACGATGCACACATCTTCTGTGCTCCCGAGCAGATAAAAGATGAGTTCCTCAAAGTTATGGACATCATCCTTTATATCTTCAAGGCTCTTGATTTCAAAAACTTCGAGGCTCAGATTTCTCTTAGAGATCCTAAAAATAAAGAGAAATATATCGGTAGCGATGAGAATTGGCATCTCGCAGAGAACGCAATCATCGAGGCTTGTGCCGAAAAGGGTCTTAATGCCCGTCAGGTAGAAGGTGAGGCAGCATTCTACGGTCCGAAACTTGACTTCATGGTTAAAGATGCCATCGGACGTCGCTGGCAACTCGGTACAATTCAGGTAGACTACAATCTGCCCGAAAGATTCCAACTCGAATATACCGGTGCCGACAATCAGAAACATCGTCCGGTTATGATACACCGCGCGCCTTTCGGATCAATGGAGCGCTTTGTAGCCGTACTCCTTGAGCATACAGCAGGCCGTCTGCCGTTGTGGTTAATCCCTGAGCAAGCAGTAGTACTCCCCATAAGCGAAAAATTTAACGACTATGCTTACGAGGTGGTAAAACAACTCGATGCGCAAGGTGTAAGAGCCGTAGTAGACGACCGAAATGAAAAAATAGGGAAGAAGATTCGTGACAACGAACTCAAAAAAATCCCATATTTGCTCATTGTAGGCGAAAAAGAAGCAGAAAATGGTGAAGTTTCTGTAAGAAAACATGGAGAAGGTGATAAAGGTTCCATGAAAATTGCTAACTTTGCAGAAACTTTAAATGCTGAAGTAGAAAATATGATAAACCATTCGGTAGAAGCAGATGTTGAAAAGTAACATCAGTTAAAACCGGAATAAAAATAATTAATGGAGAAAAAACCAAATTTTTCAGGACCTCATCGTCCGGCAGGTCCCAGACCCCGTCCGGGTCAGAAAGGTGGCCGCGGTGGAAAAAACGATAAGGATTCCTACGCTATTAATGAACAGATACGCGCTCGCGAGGTACGTCTCGTAGGTGACAACGTAGAGCCGGGAGTTTATCCGATAGATAAGGCCAGAAAGATCGCAGCCGGTCTCGAACTCGACCTCATCGAGATCTCCCCGACAGCCGAACCGCCTGTATGCCGCGTACTGGATTATCAGAAATTTCTATATCAGCAGAAAAAGCGCCTGAAAGAACAGAAGGCTAAAGCCACTAAAGTTGTAGTCAAAGAGATCAGATTCGGTCCGCAGACAGATGACCATGATTATAACTTCAAGTTAAAGCACGCGAGAGGATTCCTGCAGGAAGGATCAAAAGTTAAGGCTTATGTATTTTTCCGCGGTCGCTCCATTCTCTTTAAAGAGCAGGGTGAGGTACTCCTCTTAAGATTTGCAAATGACCTGGAAGATCTGGGTAAAGTGGAGCAGATGCCCGTACTTGAAGGTAAACGAATGATCATAATGATTACTCCTCTTAAGGTTCAGACTAAAAAAGAACCTAAGAAAGAGGCTCCTAAAAAGGAGACTCCCGTCAAGGCCGAAGCCGAGACCGAGGAGAAATCAGAAGATTAAGCATAATAATAGAGAATAAATAATAGAGACCGTAGGCACTCAGTGCCGAGGTGATTTTTCAAACAACTAAAATTTTTCATCAAATGCCTAAGGTAAAGACCAATGCCGCGTCAAAGAAGCGCTTCGCGCTCACCGGCACAGGAAAAGTTAAGAGAAAACACGCTTACCACAGCCACATCCTGACCAAGAAGTCAAAGAAGCGTAAACGCAACCTTGACCACACTGCGCTCGTGGATTCAGCAAACATTAAGCAGGTTCGTTCACTTCTCAACATGCGTTAATACGCTGTTAGAGATAGCCAACAAATCTTAACTAACACAACCAAATCCTCTCTTTTCGATTAAAATCAACATTTTTCAATAACCGAGTGTAGAGCTCCTCAAAGAGCAGTTAGCCGCTCACATTCAAAAATTTAAAAAAATGCCAAGATCAGTAAACCATGTCGCTTCACGCGCAAAAAGAAAGAAAATCCTGAAACTCACCCGTGGTTATTATGGTAGCCGCCGTAACGTATGGACAGTTGCTAAAAATACATGGGAGAAAGGTCTCACTTACGCTTATCGCGACCGCAAGCAGAAAAAGCGCAACTTCCGCGCACTCTGGATTCAGCGTATCAACGCTGCAGCACGTCAGGAGGATCTTTCCTATTCTAAATTGATGGGTCTTATCCATAAGGCTGGTATCGAGATCAACCGTAAGGTTCTCGCAGACCTGGCTATGAATAACCCCGCAGCGTTCAAGGCTATCTGCGATAAGGTAAAATAATTTTACTTTTATTGCCATAACCTAAACAATACGCCTCTGACAAGCGTTATAAGGACAAAGCAAGTTGAAAATTCCCCACATCAAAGTAGATTGGGAAACTCATCAAATTAAATGAAATACCGAGACAATCTTGCTTCTCAATGGCGGGCCCCGCTTCCCTTTTAGGGAAGTTGATTCTTAGGAATCACAAGGCGGATTACAAAGAGATCTAAGACCTCAAATCCTGATTATCGGAGTTTCATCACAACCCTTTGATGTGGCCTTATAACCCGGGAGCGGATCGGAATTTTTTCCGTTCCGCTCCCTTTTCTTTTTTTATACTATTATCATAGTTAATTACAGTTTAGTGAGTAATCAAAATTAAACGATACTATGTTAATAAGTAGTGACTAATGCTTAATAACTAATGTTTACTGACTAATACTTAAAAACTAATACTTAATACATAAATACATAAATACATAACTTTAAATTAGATAATATGAAAGACGTCAAGGATACTCTACTCGACAGAGTTTCAATCCGCCGCTATGAGCGTGAAGCAATTCCGGAGGAGACCATGGAATTTATTTACAACGCAGTACGTAACACTCCTACTTCCTATAATGGTCAGCAGTTTTCGGTTATTGATATTGATGATCAGAATCTGAAAGAGCAACTTTATGAGATGACAAATCAGAAGCAACTTAAAACTTGCAATCGTCTGCTCATTTTCCTCTCTGACTACAATAAAATTACATTACTCGCTGAGAAAAAGGGGTTGACAGTACCTCCGTTTACAAATACTATGGATGGTGTAACAATCGGTATTATCGATGCCTCTTTGGCTATGATGAGCGCTGTAGTGGCAGCCGAAGCATGCGGGTTAGGTTGTAACTGTGTAGGGTATCTGCGCACTGTAGATCCGCTTAAATTGGCTCAAATGCTGAAGTTGCCTAAAGGAGTATTTGTAGTATGTGGACTTGCACTTGGTATACCGCGCGAGCATCCTGATCATAAACCCAAACAACCGGCCTCTGTTGTATTCCATAAGAACTGTTATAACACCGACGATCAATTCCTGATCAGCGAACTTGAGAAGTATGATGAAGTTATAAAGCAGTATAATGCTACAAGAGCAGGAGGTACTTCTACCAACGACTGGGTAGGACATATCTTAAGTTATTACGATCATGCGATGGAATACCGCATACTCGATTACCTGAAATCACAGGGTTACGACATACAAAGATAAGACACACAGTATACGCGTATCCGTCAAATCGGATGTCTCCAGCGGTACACTGAAATTCAAACTTAGTTGATACTGTCAGTATAGCCAAAAGCATACGGTGATGTACATGTTTCACCGTATGCTTTAGTTTATGTGAGGACAGTATATCGTGATATTTTCAGGGGTATGAATAAAAGAAAACGGTGCAGGGGACGCATCCTCTACACCGTTTTGTCGTAATTGATTGTTTTATTATCGGAACCTCTGTTCCTTTTTACGAACATGCCTACGACATCGTTCTCTATACCTTAAACACCCGGCAGATAAAAAGGTTTAATTCATTTTTGTAGTTTAACATCTCTTAACATTAATTTTTATTGTGGCTTATCTTTGAATAGTTACTTCTTAAGCAAACCTTGAATTAATGTACGGTTGTCGGCTACATAACTTGATGCAGAAGAAATCTTATAGTATTCAGATTAATGCTTATGCTTTTTATTATGTTTATCTTTGTTTTTGTGGCCGTCGTGCTTTTTATCCTTGTGATCTCCGTGTTTTTTATCCTTGTGCTTGTATTCTTTGCTTTGTGGCGGCTTGGAGTACATTCTCTTGGGAGCAGGGGCGGGTACCATCGGCCCGAAATGAGAATTATGTTTTGAACCTGACTTAACCTTCTTGACTTTATGCTTGGGGTGATGTACGGGGTGATGCACGGGATCATGCCCTATACCGGGGCCTAAAGCCCAATCATTAAAAATCACATATTGAGTAGGAGCAAGATAACGCCTTAACTCTTTGAGATATTCACGTCTGGCCTTTTCGCGATAGCGCGCCTCTTTACGCGCCTGCTTTGCCCATTTCTTATAATGCTTGTCACGAATCCTGTAATATTGATTGCGCTGTGAGGGAGTAAGATTCATCTGCATTACTACTCCACTATCATCGAGATACAATCCCGCATTACCGTTGGATCCTATCGGTACACCGACAGAGATGTATCCCTGCGGTGTCGGGGAGGCTGAGATACTGAAACTACCGGAACCTAAAACTGATGCTCCGGCTAAAAGAATAGATATGATGTAGCCGTTTTTCATAATTAATATTTTTAAGAATTAAGAATACTTATCTATGGTATCCTCCACAAATAAGTGATTTTCTATTAAGACAGCGACAGTCGGTAAATGTTTAGACTCCAATCCTCAAAAAATGTTAACACTTTCATCTTAAGATCTTCATTAGCGTGTAAGATTACGGATGAGTCGCCTATTTACCGGTAGGTCGGATATGAGGGAAATATACCGTCCCGATGCTAACATCTATATGTATTATGTTGATTATATAGTAGACTGACAAGTTACCAATTTATATATCTCATCAGCACTACTTACTATATGCTCCGCGTATGCCCGTCTAAGTTCACTTACCGGACGGGAACCCCATGTCACGCCTATCGAACTCACACACGCTCTGCGTGCTGTCTCCATATCTACAGCACTATCTCCAACAAATGCCACTTCGGCCTTAGGTGTCGGGGTGATATTCAGAATCGCAAATACTATAGATGGATCCGGCTTTGGCGGCCGATCTGATACTTGCCCCAATATCGCGGCAAATTCTATATCAGGGAAGTAATGCGTTACAATCTTTTCCGCTGCAGCCTGATATTTATTGGTAGCAACCGCTACCTTTATTCCCTGATCTGTCAGGTGGTGCAGCAACTCGGGGATACCCGGATAGGGAAGTGTAGTGTCAGTACAATGCTCATCGTAATATGATCTGAAATGAGAAAGCAGCGTCTCAATCATCATCTCATCAGCGTCAGGAGCCGCGCGCTCCATGAGTTTACGTATGCCATTACCCACCATATAATTATATGCGCTGATAGGGTGGCCTTGGAATCCGCATTTTTCCAAAGCATAATTACACGCTGCTCCAAGATCTGATATAGTATTCAGCAACGTACCGTCAAGGTCAAAAATAACTAAGTCTTTCATATTTACTTAACATTTCAGATGTTGCAACTGTTTATCAGAACGGATAACCGATTGAGAAATGAAATGCGCGGTCTCTACCCCAATGCGGGTGAATAAGCGGCCACGGTTCCTCGCCGTATGCCGGATTATGCGCCTTCATACCGAGATCGAAACGCAATAGGAAATAGTTAAAATCCAATCTTAAACCCAGACCGTATGCAGCGGCAAGTTCTTTATAAAAACTATTAAATTTAAATACTCCTCTATCTTGATTAGGGTAATTACGTATAGTCCATATATTACCTATATCCATAAAGAGTCCCAACTCTACGATCCAAAACAGTTTTGCTCTATATTCGGCACTCATTATAAAGCGTATATCTCCACACTGATTCATAAAGTCAGTGTTAGAGTTATTACCTACAAAACTACCCGGACCTAATGTTCTTACGCCCCAACCTCTGACTCCGTTGGCTCCTCCGCCATAAAATCGTTTTTCAAACGGCAACATTGCAGAGTTGCCATAGGGCACTCCTACGCCCATGCCAATATGAGTGGCAAGCGACTGACGTTCATCAAAAATATGCGTATACCCAAAATCAGAATCCACCTTAAAATATTGAGAATAGTGGATGCCGAATATTGAATACGGATCTTGGTGAAAGTTTGACCTGTGATCAAATATGCTGCTGATGGCAAACAGAAGATTGCCGGCAATCTCCGCCCTTGCTCTTATAGTATAGATATCACGCTGGGTATTTTTTTGCCACGGTGGAGTGGTGCGCTTATTGGTATGATAAAAGGTGTATCCGAGACGCATTATAAAATGGTCTTCATAACTATACCTCAGCAGCGGATTATCGGGCGCTATCTGATTGATAAAATCATTGGTAGAGGCCGGCAGATACACATAATTAATATCCAGCGGTGTCAGGAAGTGCTGAGTACGGCCGGCCTTTTCGCTCCATTTATAACTCCACCCTGCTGTAGAAATGATACGGGTGTACTCGGGGCGCTCCTGATAATTCATCGATAAATGTATCTCGGTAGAGGCATTGATCTTTCTTTTGAAACTCTCTTTGAGGAATGGCGCCTTAAATTTCGGAAATTCCAATCCTAAGTCTACAGATGCTTCGAGATAACGGTTATGAATCAGACCGTCAAGATTTCCACTTATTGATTCATACGCTCCGCGCAATTTACCGGTAAATGTCTCAGATCCTTTACCTATATTCTTATGAGCATAACTCAGGCCTACAGCGATACCCAGATCACCGGCCGAATTGGTGCCTTCGATTTCGGCCGAAAGGGTTTGGCTTTTGCCGGGCGTAAGGAGAATATACGCGTCAAGCAGTCCTAAATCATCTATACTCCCGGCAGGTTCCATCCGAACGTCTATAAACTTAAGTATTTCCAGACGCGAAAAGGCCTTATAAGTTCTGTCAACCTCTCTATCGGAGTATTGCGCTCCGGGACGAATGAAATTATTTTCATAAATTACTCCGGGTCGCAGATATTGTTTATCTCCGTAAAAGATAGTTATATCCTTATATTTTACAGTATCATGACTATGTTTTATACGACTGTCTACAGAGGTAGACATCTCATAATCTGTAACATAATATACATTGCGCACAATATACTTTTTTAATTTAATACTCTCCGCGGACTTTTTATTTAGAGCGGAAGTATCAATACGCAGAGTCAGATCGGTAGCCAACGACCCCTCGGTAGTATCGGCCAGAAAGGAGATGTTCTCTTTTACAAAATTATAATAACCATGATTTCTTAACCTCTGAGTGATTAAATTACGTTGCAGATCGAGTAAATCAAGATCCAGAAGATCTCCGGAATTTATACCATATCTGGCGGTATCGGCATACACTATCTCAGCCACCTCGGCATCCGCGATATCATAATCTATGGAATTTATATAGTGCGCTCTGCCCGGATTTAAGTGATAGGCCACGCTCATCTTGCGACCTTTAGATAAAGTATCGGCAGTAACCTCGGCACTCATGAAACCTTTGTTTACGAGTGCCCTCTGTAATTGTCTCACACCGGCATCGGTCTGCGACTCACTATAGATTACCGGTGGCTCTCCGAGTTTACGCACCCATCGATTCCACCACTTCGTACTATCCTGACCCGACATGTTATAGATGCCGAGTTTCATTTTCATACTCCAGAGGATTTTCTGATTCGGTTTCTGACGTAGATACGAATTAAAATCTTCTGACTTAAGGTAAAGAGCATCCGAACTAAGCGAGTCGAACTTTATAGTAACTTTATCGAGCAGATACTCCCCTTGGGGTACATGACGGGTGCTACTACACCCGAGATGCAGTAGCAAAACCAAATAACAAATAACCGAAATACATCGTCGCAAGGGGAGACCCTTTTTCATCTTTTTTTCAGGAAGATTCTTGAATATAGTACATCTTTTTTATCTTCGGTACGTTGCAGGAGAAAGGCACTCTCTCCGTCACCGGCATAATGGTGCAGAATATCAATCTCTTTACCATATTCACCCTCGTGCAGGAATGATAATTCCAGGCGATGTATCATGTATTCATCATGTTGATGCAGAGATAATTGATTTATGAGAAGATTTACATATCTGACTGTATTGACATGTCGATAAGCATCCAGATCCGCATATCCGAACCTATATCTCTCTACAGGCGAAGTTGCTCTCAAAATCATACTGCTGTCAGCCTCGGCATCCATCGCCACTATCTGACGATGCTTACCTTGACGCGCGATCGGACACTCTTTAGCCATTATCCACTCGGAGGGGAAGTTTAGTCGATCAAGACCCGCGTTGCTTCGGTTTTCAGTATCGAGTACCATCCATATAGAACGCGCCCAACCTACTATTTCACCATCCGATTTTTTAATGCAGAATACTCGCTCTGAGAAATGGCGATTCCACCCTTCTACCCAGGTGGATATGGAATACTCCGTATCCATTACGGGATATGCGGTCATCTCTATTGTGAGTCGTGACAATACCCATCCGGAGTGGTCGTCAGGCATATCCGGATTACCGATACCGAGTTGATTGGCATGAGCCGTAGCAATATCAATCAACTTTGAGGTCAAAACAGGAAGAGACAACTCACCTTCTGCATTACAATCTCCGGCTGAAAGAAAAAACTGTTGTGAAAATTTCATATTTCGAGAGTAACCCTATCTCTATTAAAATTAAAATTCTGATGAGAAATGGAATCTGATTTTCGGGAAATCGCTTTGAGCCATCTGCAGTACATAATTTGAATCGGCCAGAAATACATCACGACCATCCTTATCTACAGCCATAAACTGATATTTGCGTTTCTTGAACGAAGCGAGCGCTTCCTCATCATCACTCTCGATCCAACATGCCTTATATAGACTTATCGGTTCCCAACGGCACTGCGCGCCATACTCGTGAAGCAAGCGATACTGAATAACTTCAAATTGAAGTTGACCCACTGTGCCGATAATCTTACGTCCGTTAAATTGATTGGTAAATAATTGGGCTACACCTTCGTCCATCAGTTGCTTGATACCTTTATCCAATTGCTTGGCCTTCATTGGATCAGCATTTTCGATATATTTAAACATTTCGGGCGAGAAAGAGGGAAGTCCCTTAAAATGTAGATTTTCACCTGAGGTAAGAGTGTCACCTATCTTAAAGTTACCGGTGTCGGGTATACCTATTATATCTCCCGGGAATGCCTCGTCTACTACATTTTTCTTCTGAGCCATAAATGCTGTAGGCGCTGCAAATCGCATCCATTTACCGTTACGCACATGCAGGTAGTTTACGTTTCTTTCAAACTTACCGGAGCATATCTTTACAAATGCTATACAAGAACGATGGTTTGGATCCATATTGGCGTGTATCTTAAATACAAACCCTGTAAAACCTTCTTCTTCCGGATTAACCTCGCGCTCTTCTGCCTGTATGGGGCGCGGGGAGGGAGCAATTTTTACAAAGCAGTCCAAGAGTTCTTTAACGCCAAAGGTATTTAGTGCCGAACCGAAAAATACCGGCGCTACTTCACCTTTCAGATATTCAGTTTCATCAAATTCGGGATATACACCCTCTATTAGTTCGAGATCTTCTCTAAGTTTGGCAGCGTCGGTCTCACCCACGAGGCGATCAACTTCCGGAGAATTGACATCTTCAATTTCCACACGCTCGCTGATAGTCTGCTTGGAGGGTGTAAAGAGATCAAGTCCCTGCTCATAAATATTATATACTCCCTTGAATTTTGCGCCTATATTAATGGGCCATGACAATGGACGTACCTTAATTTTTAATTCCGACTCAAGTTCGTCGAGAATATCAAACGGATCTCTACCTTCGCGGTCAAGTTTGTTGACAAAAACTATTACCGGGGTATTACGCATACGGCAGACCTCCATAAGTCTGCGGGTCTGGGTTTCTACACCTTTGGCTACGTCTACAACTATTATCACCGAGTCTACAGCGGTCAGCGTACGGAAGGTATCTTCGGCAAAATCCTGGTGACCGGGTGTATCAAGAATATTAATCTTGTAATCACCGTAATTGAAACCCATTACCGAAGTAGCCACTGATATACCGCGTTGTTTTTCTATCTCCATCCAGTCAGAAGTAGCGGTCTTTTTTATTTTATTGCTTTTTACTGCACCGGCCACATGAATTGCACCACCGAAAAGGAGGAGTTTTTCGGTCAGCGTGGTTTTACCGGCATCAGGATGCGATATAATGGCAAATGTGCGCCGACGTGCTATCTCTTTATTTAATTCTTCGCTC
This sequence comes from uncultured Porphyromonadaceae bacterium, assembly GCA_947175665.1. Taxonomy (GTDB): domain Bacteria; phylum Bacteroidota; class Bacteroidia; order Bacteroidales; family Muribaculaceae; genus Lepagella. Next base: position 15,638 of record CAMWNR010000015.1, on the reverse strand, counting down.
ATGATATAAGTAAGTAATGACTCTTATTACTTTTCAGAAGAGTCATCATTAAATAATTCGTTATTATAATCTTTTTTATAATAGTGACTGAGTATAGCCATAAATTGCGATATCTGCTTTATGGCTTCCATAGTCTCTTTTGATAATTCCTGCCCTTTAAGGCGAAGCATAAGAATGCCGTAAAGAGCATTCATACAGGTCTCTATCTCACCGGCTTTGTCATCGCCCGACTTGGCCCGGAGTTCAACAATATAAGGTAACGTCTTGTAGAACTCTGCAGAGTACTTGGCAAACTTCTCATCTGCCAGCAATCTGCGGTGCAAATCATCTAAGGCTATTATAACATTCTTATTAATTTGCAGATGACCTTTTTGCTCCACACCTTCACGGTGCATCATATCGATCAACGACTCATACCACTCATGAAGGGCCTTTTTTTGAGACTCATCAAGATTGGAATATTTGGAAATTATATTCTGATCTATTTTATCTATATCAAGTGCATTGGCACGTATAAGATCCTCTATCTGCCACATATATAGCAGATATTCAGCGATATTTTCTCTCTTTTTTTCAGATGCTGTATACATATTATAGGTAGATTTCTCTTTACTTAATGAATTTTTGGTCTTTCTTAAGATTGCTGCAACACTCTCTATACGAAATGCCTAATGCGTGAGATTACCTTAAATCCACTAAGATTTACACTAATATCAAATTACAAAATTAACAAATCTTGTCAACTTATTCAAGATTCATCTTTAAATATCATATCATATCTTATTAGAGTTGCTATATCTGAATCTTTTTTACTTATTTTTTATTAACTTTGCGTATAGCCGGAGTGCGTATTATTTAATATGCGTTTTTAATAATCGGATATATGATAGTTGCAATGACAATGGTGAGAAATGACCGATTTCTCAAGAAGTGGGTGGATTATTATGGCAGCCAATTAGGGCGCTCTAATCTCTTTGTCTTTTTTGATGGAGAGGATCAGCAAGTACCCGATTTTTGTGATGGTGTTAATATCTCTATCATCCCTAAAATGAAAGGGAATGTAGCCCAAACCGACCGCCTGCGCTCCCGTTTTATGTCAAAACAGGCTGCACAACTCTTTGCAAAAGGTGCTGAAATGGTGATCGCTACGGATGCCGATGAATTTCTTATAGTCGATCCTGCATTAAATATATCTCTTCCTGACTTTTTAAGAAGTCTCCCGGATCGTCCTACCCATTCCGGTCTTGGTGTCGATGTACTGCAGAACCTTAAAACTGAAGCACCGGTAGATTTTTCTCGGCCGTTTCTGCAACAACGCTCACGCGGGTGGTTTCATGCACGTTATTCGAAGCCTTCTGTGATAACCCGACCGCTAACTTGGGGTGGTGGTTATCACCGTGTTAAGGGGAGAAATTTTCACATTGAGAAGGACCTGTATCTATTCCATTTCGGGGGTGTGGATCAAGAGGCTCTCAGAGATATTTCCAATGATATTTCGAGATCTGAGAATGGATGGAATCGCCATCAGTTGAAACGCTTAAGGGCTTTGGAGAATTTAAGTAACATCCCCGAAAAGGATTGGGATAAATCTGTAAAATTTGTACGGATGATGCAGACTGTATGCAGGCCTGTTTTCGCTCTAAATAAACCTTCTACCTTTACTCTAAAGTTTGTAGGCAAAATACCTGAGCGTTTTAAAAATATCATCTGATTTTTCACATTATGTAAGTCTATTACTACTTAATTTCATAATACCGTTTATTTTTTATAACTTACTTAATAGTAACAGGATTATAGCCTTATGAAATTTCGCACCGAACTTGATATATCTAAATTCAGAACTTCTTTTCGATTAAATCCGCAGCACAGTATCATCGGCATAGGCTCTTGTTTTGCGTCTAACATTACTTGTAAGATGCAAGAGCATCTTTGGGATGCCATTAATCCGTTTGGCACCTTATATAATCCTCTTTCTATCGCTCTGGCTATCCGTACTGCCTTAAATGATAATCGGCAATCTGCGGCCGAGTCTGTTTTTGAATCCAACCGGTTATATCATACATGGTTGGGTGACTCTTCTTTCTCTTCTCGTTCAGTAGCAGAAGTGGTCGCAAAAATCAATAATGCCTGCGATTTATTTATTGAGCGTATGGAGAAGAGTCCTAATATAATCATCACTTTTGGCACTGCCCGGTGCTATTTTATGGCTTCTTCTCCCGATAAAGTAGTAGCAAACTGCCACAAGATGCCGGCTTCTATATTTTTGTACCGGCGCATCAGTGTAAGTGAAATAGTTGAAGTGTGGAGCGATTTACTCTTAGATCTCAAAAACCGTTACCCGGATTTGAATATAATCTTAACCGTAAGTCCTGTCAGACACCTCAAAGATGGATTTCACGAAAATTCTATTTCTAAATCCATATTACTTCTTGCCATAGAGGCGTTGTGCAGTAAGTTTACGTTCTGTCATTACTTCCCGGCCTACGAATTGATTATGGATGATTTACGGGATTATCGTTTTTACGCTTCTGATCTGACCCATCCTTCATCTGACGCCATAAACTATATATGGGAGAAGTTTCAGGATTGCTATCTTGACCCGGAGGGTGTAAAAAGAATTAAAGAGGGAGGTGCGCTCCACCGAGCTCTGGCTCACAGATCGATTCTCGAAAGTCCTGAAGAATACCAACAAAGAGTAGCAAGAATCAAATCGGAAATCGACAAATTCACAAACGCTCAGCATACCCGATAATTGACTGTCAGGTGGCCGTATTTTTGCAAGGTAATTCTGTGGTTCGGACACGATGTATTTATGGTTAAGTATATTGCTACTTGACCATTGAGTTCACGCTATCAGGAATACAGATTGTGGGAGTGAGATTATGATTCAGACAGGAATTTCAATTTACCGTACAGCGTATTGTTGGCTTCACGGTCACGTATTGCAATTCGTATATACTCCTTATCCTTAGGGAAGCCCTCTTTAGCCGAACAATCCTTTATCAGGATATTATAATCATTGAGAAGTCTGAGAGTCAGATCGTAAGATGTGAACCTCCCGGTTACCTCACAGAGGAAGTAGTTTGCCTGAGACGGTATAACCCGAAGATAGGGTATTTCCTTAAGTTCCTCCATAAAGATATCTCTCTCCTTGCGCAACTTATTACAACCTTCAATATATTCATTCTCGTACTTTCCATATATCTGCATATAGAACTCTGCGAATGAATTTATATTCCTTACACCTACATCCTTTCTTATCCTCTCAATAAGCGACATATCTGCCGATGCCAATATGCCAAGACATAATCCGGCCACTCCATACCCCCCGGATATCGATTTCAATACGCAGAGATGTGAATACCGATGTAAAATAGCATCATGAAGTAAGGTTATCTCCTTCCAACCATCTGCAAAATCTGCGTATGATTCATCTATTATAAGCCGTATGCCATTATCCCTTGTCCATTCTACAAGTTGTATCAGACCGCGGCGTGCTATCATATTTCCGGAAGGGTTATCCGGATTTACTACAAACAGACTCTCGACCTTATGCTCTGTGTAGAAATCTATTAAATCGGATACAGAATATGATAAATCCTCATTATGCGAATTAAATGCTACGACACGCGGATTTTCATAAAAATATTGCGTATCATCTAATGTGGGAAGTACAACTCCTACATTCCCTTTTACATTTTCCAAGAGACTTTTTATGAGTTCGACAACTCCATTGCCGACAACCACATAATCTTGACGGAGTGAATAATATTTCGAGCCTAACAACGAATTTACTGTCATACCTGAAGGTGAGTTACGAAGGAGGATCTCAAAATTTGCTTTCATCTCCTCTACCATCCGCTGAGTGGGAAAGAAAGGGTTTGTAAGATTACTGAAATCTTGCAACGAAGGGTAACGCCAATACCCTCCTAATGATTGCTCGATCTTCTTCAAACGTTCTTCGGGAGCCGCAAAAATTGCTTCTGCGATTCTGAGATCCTGCACATCATCAATCTCATACCAATGCTTTCCGGAGATTGACAGAGCCTTTATGCCGGCCCCATCGATAAGGGTTATTACCCTTAATACCTGTTCGTAGTATTCATTTTCACCCAGCACTTGGATATATGCCTTGAGAAACGGCAGATATGTATTGACAATAAATTCACGCGAGAACTTATAAATGTTGACAGTTTTATAATAACTGTCGACTTCGGCATAATTAAAAGCCTTCTTTGAAATAAAGTTAACTATATTATTGTCAGCATTTATACGAACCATCGTGCCGTCCATCCAAGACTGATATTTCGCAACTAAAGCGCAATCACGGTATTTACTGTGGACGACCTCGTACAAGACCGCATCCTCAAATATCAGATCAGACTCAAGAAGAAGTGTATCCTCTTCAGCCATATACTCTCGTGCAAGCCATAATGAATAGATATTATTAGTCTTATCATAGATCGGATTCTCTACAAACACCAGTGGCAGGAAAGGATACTTTTGGAGAAGATAGTTTCTGAGTTTCTCACCCTGATAACCTATCACAATTACGATTCTACTCAGATCAAGTTTATTTAACTGACCAAGTACCCTGTCAATAAGTCGGATACCATTTACCTCCAGCATACATTTGGTATTCTGCGAGGTCAGTTCTCCAAGCCTTTTGCCCATCCCGGCTGCTAAAATAATTGCCTGCACTCTATATTAAGAAATAAGGGTTATTAAAATTATCCTGTAACATGCTGCACTCAGTAACATAGTTGACAAAGAACTCCTGACTGAAAGCATATTACTCACAAATTTAATACTTTTTTTCTTTATCTACAAAACGCATTAATTTTAATATGTTTACCGCAGATTAAATTTCATTACTTACTTATTAAAACATAAAATAGGTAGTTTAATAGGTTTTTATTATCTTTGACAGTTCAAAAACTTTTTAAACTTCTCTCTACTGACTATGGAATTTACCAAAGAACTTACAATACCGGAAAAGCAGAAAATGATTCTCGAGGTAATGAAGGATATAGACAGATTTTGCCGTGAAAACGGTATACGCTATTCCTTGTCATCGGGTACACTGCTCGGAAGTGTCCGCCATAAAGGGTTCATACCTTGGGATGACGACGGTGATCTTGAAATGCTTCGCGAAGACTTTGACCGCTTTGTGAAGACATATAAAAGTGATAAATACATATTGCTGTACAATTCGCGCGAAGAAAATGCATTTTTTGCCTCCGGATATGCTAAAGTTTGTGACCCTACTACTGTTTCTCCCGATAAGATAGTTAAATATAATCCGGGCATATTCGTAGACATCTTTCCAATTGATCCGTTGCCGGAAGATGAGAATGAACGTAAGATATTTGTGCATAAACTTAAAAGTCTGGCTAATCGTCTTTATCACCGTCAGCGAAAAGATATTATATCCATTCTGAAATCTTATCGCCATTCTCTTGACTGGTGGTGGAATAAACTTGACAAAACCGTAAGGGACCCTAAATACGCTGATAGTCCTATTGTGGGTCATATAATAGGTTCGGTAAGTTGCAGAGCGATTTATAACAGAAATTTTTTTGACAATCTTGAAGAGAAAGATTTTGAGGATTGTAAATTTTATGCATTCAAAGATTCCGATGAGTATCTCACCAGAGTATTTGGTGCCGACTATATGACCCCCCGCAAGTGGAATCACAATACTAAAGTTTATCTATTAAATGAGCAGAATAAATAGATTTTTGGGGAGAGTTTGGCAGTATGGCGGCTTGATTGTCAAGGGTCACTTGCTAAACCCGGTGTGGAATGATAGAGATGTACGTCGTCGCCAACGCTATCGTGCCACTCTGGAGACTATGATGGGGTATCTGAAGCGTTACGCACCTGAGGTAAGTAAAATCACCCCCGCTCCTGTAGATAATCCCGGAGCAGAACCGGAACACGCATTCACTATATGGTATCAGGGTGAGGATAACGCTCCCGATCTGGTCAAGGCTTGCTTCAGAAGTATGCGTAAGAATCTTAAGCAGAAACTTATAGTGCTTGATGAGAACACTCTTTTTGATTGGATTTCTCTACCTGACTTTATAATAGATAAATGGAAAAAGGGTATTATACCTCATACCCAATTTAGTGACATCTGCCGTGTCGAACTCCTTTATCAACATGGCGGTCTCTGGTTTGATGCCACAGATTATATCACTGCACCCGTACCGCAGTTTATTATGGATGAGGATGTATTCCTGTATGGTGCCGGTGAGAAAATAAGAGGTGCTTACGCTTTTATACAGAGTTGCTTTATCAGAGGGAAAAAAGGAAATCCTTTGCTTGGCATCTGGCGTGAGGCTAACTTTATTTACTGGAAGGAGGAGATGAGCAAAATCGATTATTTTGTGCATCACCTGATGTTGCGTCTCTCGACTGAAGTCAATCCGATAGCAAAGGAGTGTTATGCAAGAATGCCTCATATAGATCAGGATCCTACTCACGCTTTGTGGGGGGAGCATGCAGATGATGTATATGACGAGAATCTTTTCAGTCAACTTACCCGAGATGCTTTTTTCCAAAAGACCAATTATAAGGATTCTCGCCTTAAGCAACTCAAAGAGGGGAGTGTTGCCGACTATATCCTCAATTCCAACTTATAGACACAATGGGTAAACACGCATATCTTATTCTTGCTCATAAGAATTTCGGCCAATTGCAGCGTATGATTGAATTGCTGGATCATCCGCGCAATGACATCTATGTTCACGTCGATGCTAAAGCCAAAGATTTTAACCCCGATGAGTGGAAAGGTATCACCTCACACAGCAGTTTGAAGTTCCTGAAGGAGAGAATTAATGTCAATTGGGGTGGAGTAAGTATTATGCGCGCCGAAATTGCTCTTCTTAAAGAGGCTGCATCTTACGGGCATTATGATTATTATCACCTCCTCTCCGGTATGGATCTTCCTATTAAACCTCAGGAGATGATGCACGAGTTCTTTGATGCTAACAAAGGGAAGGAGTTTCTTAATCTCTGGGAATTTAAAACCTCTACTCTTTCCCGCTTCCGCTATTATACTATTTTCCCGGAAGGTGAGGCAAAGTTCCGCACCCGCATCATAAATCATATTTTCAAAGGGTTGCAGATGGCTGTGGGATTTCGCATCAATAGAAATGTTGATTTCCGATTCGGTTCGCAATGGTTCAGTATTACCGATGCTTTGGCGCGTTATGTTATTGATAAGGAGGAGTGGCTCGAAAAGGTATTCCGCCATACCAGTACGTGCGATGAAATTTTTCTCCCTACTCTGGTCTGGAATTCCGAATTTCGTAATAAATTATATCACCCCGAGCCGGTAAAGAGTCAGAAAGAAGTCAACAATAGCAATATGCGATTTATAGATTGGACACGCGGCGAAAGTATCCGTCATCCCTGGACTTTCCGGGCAAATGATGAGGAGTTGCTACAAAGTGTACCTCATTTTTGGGCAAGAAAATTTGATGAAAATATAGACTCTGAAATAATAAATAAGATCTACGGTAAACTCAAAAAATGACACGTAACGATTTCAATTATCTGTTATTATTAGGATTACTGCGCTGTATCGCGTTTCTCCCACTCAGATTCTTATACCTTATAAGTGATTTCATATCTTTTATCTTGCATAAGGTTATTAAGTATCGTGTATCGGTAGTTAGAAAAAATCTCCAATCCTCTTTTCCGGATAAAGATACAAAGGAGTTACGCAGTATCGAACGTGAGTTTTACCGTAACTTATGCGATGTCTTTATAGAGGCTATCAAATTGTTGCATATATCCGATAGTGAGTTGTCTAAAAGAATCAGGACAGAGAATATCGATTTATTGAAACAAGAGTGCGATAAGTCGGGATCTGTCATTCTTTTTCTCGGTCATTTCGGCAACTGGGAGTGGGTGCCTGATATTACTCTGCATGAGGATAATTCGCTATTGCTTGGCGAACTTTACAAACCTTTACGAAACAAAGTAATGGATCGGCTCATGAATCGAATACGATCTCGTTTCCGGTCAGTACAGATAGTGCATCGCACCGCATATCGTAAATTATTGGGTTATAAGAGATCCGGAATACCTTTTGTGGTAGGTTTTATTGCAGATCAGCGCCCGGTAGGACAACCTCTGCATCACTGGACTACTTTTATGAACCAACCTACTGCATTTATGACCGGTGGCGAGACTATAGGTAGCAAAATCGGATCAAGTTATGTGTATGTGGAGATGCACCGCGAGAAGAGAGGATGTTATCGCATGATTTTCAGCAAAATGATTCCTGATGCCAATGATAACTATCCGTTTCCATACACACGTCTTTTCCTTTCAAAACTCGAAGACTCTATCCGCAGGTCTCCTTCTTCCTGGCTATGGTCGCATAATAAGTGGAAAAGCCGTAAACCTGAGGATGTAGATCTTATCCCTCCTGCTCAGCGCTAATAATATTAAAACCCCGACTTACAAGTATATAACCGTAAGTCGGGGTCTTTATTTTTTGTTATTGGGGCTTTTGTAAGTAAAGATATTTTAAGCCTCCTTGCGAGGGGTTAATTTATAAATGCGTGCTGTAACTGCAAAAGTAGCCAAAGTACTCAGCATTACAAGAGAGAAGAAGAGATCGTATGCCCCGAAACCGGAAAATACAGGAAGTGTTGACTTGGCAAAAGTATCGAATAACCATCCTGCCGCCATACCCGGAATCATCATACCGAGAGCCATAAATGCAGTGCAGAATGCATAATGCGAGGTCGCATTCTCGCCTCGGCTGAAATACATCAGATACATCATATAGGCCGTAAATCCGAATCCGTAGCCAAACTGCTCGATACCGATAAGTATGGAGATCAGAAGAGTATCTGCAGGTTGCAATGCGGCAAGATAGCAATACACGATGCATGGTAATCCGAGCGATAATGCCATCGGCCATAACCACCTTTTAAGACCGCTTTTGGCAATGACTATACCTCCGGTTATGCCACCCGCCAATAGCGCAATTACTCCGACGGTACCATTTACAAAGCCTATCTCTTGGGTCGACATTCCTAACCCTCCATCTGCGACCGGGTCTTTCATAAATGGCTGAATCATTTTTACACAAAAAGCCTCAGGCAACCTGTAAAGAAGCATGAAGAGTAGAGCAGATATGATATTGGGCTTTTTAAAAAAGGTTACAAAGGCATTTATAAAATCTCTGACAATATTTCCTGCCTTTACTTTCTCTGTCACATCATCGCACACGGGTGAGGGCAATACCTTAAGATGATAGAAGAAAATCAAAGCAAATAAGACTGATAAAAGTATAAATGTTACACTCCAACCTGCGCTTACACTATGCAGGCTCTCTTCCAGATAACCGGCCAATATCACGACACCCCCTTGCCCCAGAATGCTGGCGATGCGATAGAATGTAGAACGTACACCTACAAATGCCGCCTGCTGCTCCTCGTCAAGGGCTAATATATAGTATCCGTCGGCCGATATATCGTGTGTGGCCGATGCAAATGCCATTATCCAGAATACTGCCAGCGAGAACGCAAAAAAGCAACTGACCGTAAGACTGAACGCAACTCCTGCCATAGCGATGGCTATCAATAACTGCATTGCCAATATCCACCATCGTTTGGTGCGGAAAATATCTACAAATGGACTCCAAAACGGTTTTATAACCCAGGGCAGATACAACCAACCGGTAAAAAATGCCATGTCTGTCTTTGACACTCCGAGATTGGTATACATCAGTACAGTCAATGTATTGACAGCAAAATATGGTAATCCTTCGGCTATATATAAGGTTGGTATCCAACCCCAGGGTGAGATTCGCTTTTTTCTGTTTTTAGTTACCATGCAGTGTCGTGGTATATCTGTTCTATTTCTACTGACGTGAGGTTGTCAAAATCTCTCTTCCTCGGTAATACTATCAGACCGGCCATATCTATTGCTCCGGGACTTACCATCATACCGTCACCCTCAGCGGTATCAGTATATGACTGAGGGCGATGCGCCTTGCGAGGTATTACGGCTATCCTCAACAATCCATCGGCTGCAATCCAGAAGTATGCATTAAGCAAACCTGCATCTTCTTTGCCGGTTACACCATCTTTACCTTTGAGTAAGACCATGGAGTTCAGGGTAATCATCCCTTTCATGTCGGGAGTAACTTTGTCGTATATAACATCAAAGGGGAGGTCTTCAACAGGTTTGCCTGATTCAAGATATTGTATCAGGGGGAGTTCGCATGCCATGACCGCCTGACAATGCAGATGATCCGGTGCCGATGCTCCGGCGCGGGCTCCATTGAAGAATATCACCATACCCGGGAGTCGCTCGGCCATAGTAGCCATATCAAGCGGTATTTGCGTCTGCGGTATATGCCGATTGGCCGCTATGGTAAAATGCAGAGGTAAGATAGGGTAGGGATTTATTAATAATTCCCACCCTTCGGTTATCTCTTCTGCATATTGCTCTTCAGGACGGTTTTCTTTACACAGGAAACATGGACGATTGCGTATAGAGTCTTTATCGACTTTGGCTGCAGTTGAAATCTTACGCGCAGGGTTATATTGCATCACACCCTCAAATTTACCTATTGTGAAATTCTTACGTAAGCATTGTGTCAATGCATCGTAGTTAACCTTAGCCGTATGCCAGGTCTCCAATTGTGAGTCTCGAAATTGCGCTAAAGCCTCTATAACTTCAGATGAGGTAATCATCATCTATATTATTGTCGGGGGTTTCTAAATTTTCCAAGGGATTCTCCTGATTATGGCGCACACGGGCCACAAGTTCGTTTGTGCGAAGAAAATCCTTATATCTGTTATGTGCATTTACCTGCTCTATACTTAAGGCAGCATCTGAATTACCGTCCCATCGACGGCAGTAATATATACCGTCATAAATACGACCTATCTTGTAATTGGTGCTGAGTTTAAGACACATTGCATAATCTTCACCATAACTTACGTTGGGGAAGAGAATACCCCTCACCACATCGCGCACAAATGAGCGCGGAGCACCAAAGCCGTTTAGCCGCAATGCATTGTTGGGACCGTTGTCATCGCTCCATTCCCTATGATCTATAAGTCCGGGGGGCAGAGGTTTGAAGTCTATGGTTGTCATAAAATAACTACCTATCACGCATGCATAACCATCTTCCTTATATTTATCTACAATTATCTGCAAAGTATTTTCTGACGCATAAACATCGTCCGAATCGAGTTGTGCGGCGATACGTCCGCAGTGCTCAGATAAGATCGCTTCGTTCCAGCATCCGCCTATACCGAGACCTTCAGTTCCATCGAGCAGTATTAGTTTCAACCGCGGATCGTCGATAGAGAGGAGCGCTTCCCGCGTGCCGTCGGTTGATGCATTGTCTACTACAATTACGTTATAGTCAAAATCACACTTTTGCGATAAGGCCGATATTACTGCATCCTTTATGGTTTTAACACGGTTGCGCACCGGGATTATTATAGATGCCGTTACCTCTCCCGGTTCGAGAGGTGTATCAAACGCATATACTTGTTCCCGATCCTGACTTACCAAGGCATCGACTTCATACAGATGATCGTACAGCACCTGCTCCATCTCTTCCTGATAAGCAACATTTCGGGGATCTACGTAGTCGTGCTGTTTCTCACCGCTTTTGCGATAATCCACACGCTGCATAGTATATAAGTATTCCGGAATCATCTGAAAGAAATGTCCTTGACTCATACGAAGTCGCAAAGCGTACCAGCCACCGTCTAAATATTTTGATTCCTCTTCTGTAAAGTCCTCGGACGCAGATAAAATATCTGCGGCATTTAGAAGCACAAGACCTCCAAAATCGAAATCATCCCGCACCGAACCGGGAGTATATTGAATTACCGGATGATCCAGCAGCGACCCGTCTTCGTTTTCTTCCCTATAATATGCGTATACCATTGATACATCGGTATCTTCGGCTACCTGTCGCATTCTACGTATAGCGTGCGGAGCAAGTTTAATCTCACGGTCAGTCAGTGCAAGAAGCACGTACTGCTCCATCGGAGATCGGAATATCGTTTCACGCAGTTCTTCTACGTTTGTAAATCTATGTATCTTCATTTTGAGTTAATTATTGCTTACTTACTATTTCAAGGAGGCCTTTCATCAGGGAGGATCTATCTGTATCATTCTTGATAGTTTCGATTGGTATACTCATCACAATCACATCACTCTTGCCGTGACGCGTATGAATTCCCGCACCTGACTCGCTATCAGCGTAGTTGATTATTATCTCACTATTATCATTAGTGGGTAATAATACATCCGGCTTCTCGACTATATAAATATCTTTATTTACAGTGTTGGAATATTCGTATTTATTGCGACCAAGATTAAGTCCGTAAGTTTGAATCTTACCTCCTCGCTGACGGGCAGCCTCGAGATCCGGCTTGATGCCAAGATAATCTTCGGCAAATTCCCTGCTACCGGCTGACGAACGAGCATCGTAAAGGTCTGAGGCTACGTATGCACCGCTTATTATTAAGTCGCCCCCCTTATTGATGAATCGGGCAAGAGCGGTTTGTAATGCCGCAGGGATAGAGGCATAGCGCAATCCGCTTGTACCTCGACCTATCGATGTCAGTTTCTGCTTGCCTAATATCAGGTCAATTATCTTATAGTCTCCGATATTTACTTTACCTGACTCTACTGCACCGGCCGAGCAACTTACAAATCCATATCCCGCATCCGCTATCGCCTCACCGTGTACGGCAGTGAAATCAAAGGTATTGCCGGCTACTACAGTACCTATATAATTTGTAGCACTGCGACCGAATGCCTCACCGGCTCCACGTCTGAATTCTGTCTGATAACCGGTAAATGACGCATCATTGATATAGGGTACTCCAAAATCTTCTTCTGAGTTAAAACCTGCTCTTCCGTCAGAAGTAGAGAAATTACCCGGAGGGGATATTCTGGTAAAGCCGTTGATGATAAGCACATCCTCACCTTTATTTGTAGAGCGCAATGCGAGTATCTCAGAGGGGAATGAGAGACCACCGTCATTTGCCGCAACCACCTTATAGGAGTGTATCAGATCGTCATTTACCTTTACTTCAAAGTGGGTGGATGAGGTGTTACCTGCGGTATGAAATCCGAGTTCACCTTCAGTTCTCTCTAATATTATGTATTTATTAGGCATTGCGCTTTTTTCTAACGAATCGGGTGTGGTCGCCCACGACAACCGGTAATGACCTCTCTTGATTTTGGTTATAGCGAAATCACGTACCGGCAGCGGTTGTATCACAACTTCTCTACCTTTACGCTCCGCTATAAATCGGGCCATTGCTTTATATATCGCGCGTGATACAGTGAATCTGAAATTGGGATCCAGACCATACTGCATATCGCGGAAATTCTGATGGCTGAGTATCTCAATCAAAGTAGTAGGGACTTCAGGAACCCGCGCTTCAAGATATGATTTATCCCACATTGACCTGCGTGTCCAGTTGGGTTCGTAGGTCTTACGGATGTCATTTGTGATCTGACGCATCAACATGTCGGTAAGGATACGAGAGTTGCTTCGGGGCGTACCATCTGTGTATGAGGCACCGTTGTTGGTATAATATATGCCCAAAGTCCCTACCGTAGAGTCATCGGCTCTCTTACCTGCATCTGAATGCAATGCAAAAGCAATGTCTACAGGTATCTTTAACCCCTCATGATTAGGGAGAACTCTCGAACCTCCGGCCAGATAATTTACCCAATGCCCACGCGAGGTATAGTCATCCTTATAATCATCATTACCATGAAATGGGGAGTACACCTTTTCGGGGAATCCTGCCCAATGCATCCAATATCTGGCGCCCTCCAGATAGCGGGGGAGTCCGGATGTGGTAAATACCGGTTTACGACCGCTCGGAAGCGGAGCAGGCTGTACTACTGTTGCCGCCGGCTGATCGGCATCGGGATCCTCATCATCAGATTCATCTTCATCCGATATTTCTTCATCATCATCTTCTTCATTATCGTCATCTGCATCGTCAATCTCTTCTGCATCTTCACCGTCTGATACGTTTTTGTTGCCGGCGGTATTCTTTGTCGCTAACGATTCTGACTTTACAGGGGTTGATGGATCATAATATATATCCGCCCGGCTGGAAGAGCGGGCTATATTGCCCATTCCACCCCCAATCTTTATAGCATCGGCTGTAACTACTGTTTCTCCACCTTTTTCCGAGAAATTTGTAAGAGTGACTACCGGGGTGGTTGTACTATAACCCTCTTTAAGAGGGAAAGTACCTAAATAAATCCATGTGCCTCCACCCATAGTCTGATTTACTGAAAATTCTCTTGATCCTCCTGAATAATTTACGGTATAGCGTGCGTCGGTAGTAGAGTTGGGGAGTGACTTATAACTTACATATACTGCGTATTCTCCATCTTCCGGTATGTCGGCATACCAAGCGGCCACCGATGTTTTACCACTGTGCACTGTCTGTACCTGACGATAAGTACCGTTCTCAAAAGGATTTTCGGTATCGCGAAAATCCGGCAGATCATAAATAAAACCTTCACCTTCTCCTGTCTGCCATGCCCGCGAACCATTCTGCTCAAAGTAGGTGGTTTGTGAAAAGAGCATACCATCATCATTTGTATCGTTATCTACGATTACTTCATGGCGTGAATAGTCTCTTTCTCGCGGTAGCAAGACGTATGCACCTGCATTTTCAAGCATAGGCACCAGAAAGGGGAGTACATATCCCATAGTATATGTATCCTCGATTGACTGAAATAAATTGGCTCGTTGCCATTGCCATGCGCCACCTTTGAAGTAGCGTCCGTGACTGTGCCATAGGGCTATAATGTCACCCTCCATACCATGACGCGGACGGGCGTATGGCTTTAAGGCTGTCACAAATGGAATATTCTGGCGATACTTTTCGGGCAGTTTATCTATCTTGTTGATATAATATGACAGGTTTCGCGGACCCACATTAAATGTAATATTATAGTCTGATATAGAATCCGGAAGCGTCTCGCGAACCTTCTTTGTAAGATTATTTATAAATTCGCGGGTCACAGGCATATAGGTAAAATTCTCATTAAGCGAAACCCCTAATGTACCGTTTCTTTTATTAGGATTTACTCTGTTTATACGCAATCCTCCGGGATTTATATCTTTGGGTATCCAATCCACTACAGCGCGATTTACCCTTAATGTCAATGAGTCATTAGAGGGCTGCTCTTTGGCCGGAGCAGATGAGGTTCTTACAGTCGATTTACGTGTACGTGATGCAGTACTCTTTTTTCGAGTACTGCTGTTTGATTTTCTTTTTTTATTTTTGCTACTTGAAGATGTACCCCTCTTTTTTTTAGATGTTGTACTCTTCTTGGTGCCCGACTTGGAAGATCTCTTTTTTTTAGAAACTGAAGCAGAGGCTGCTTGCACCTCTGAACTCATTGATATATAGTCACCTACAAAAGCGAATGACAGAGCAGCCATTAAGACTGTAAATAATATATTCTTAATTTTACTATTATTCATAACTACAAATATAATCTTTTTTCAGCATTATAAAAAATGTAAGACCCCAACCCCCAAGAAATGTTAATGCCAGGGCGGCATATTTTCGAGGGAATTTTGTCAATCTCAG
>CAMWNR010000014.1 GCA_947175665.1 uncultured Porphyromonadaceae bacterium | reverse complement strand
GAGAAATCAATAAAGTGACGTAAAGTTGTAGAAATTTCTTCATGAATTTAAATTTCAAGTGGAATAGATTAAATTAGATTCTTAGCAGATATATCAGTTTATAAAATTAACCTTAATTTAGTAAATTTATAGGATTGGTTAGCCCGTTATGGTTCTGTAAACTACTAATTTAAAGTAATCGGTCAAATTTAAAAATAAACTGTCAACAATGCAAATTTTTTTGACAAAAAATTGAAAGTCAAGTATAAAAGTGCGTTTGAGTGTTAAAAGCGTACGTTGAAACCCGGGGCGACCATCCCACGTAGCGGATACATGCGAGGTAATTACCGATTCTTGGGGCGACCATCCCGCGTAGCGGGATTTCAGCATAGGCACGTATCAGCAAAAATCTTTGATTTTTGCTGGTGCGTGTATCGGTATACCCGACCTCGATAAATGTGCCGCGTTAGCGGTACTTCAACGCCACGTAAACACCCCTTTAACACCCCTTTAACACCCCTTTAACACCCCTTAAACACCGTCCCCGTTTTAAGAAGTACCGCTAACGCGGCACATTTATATATGGTGGGGCTATGCGAATACACGCACCAATCAAGGCCTTCCGGCCTTGATTGATACGTGCCTATGCCGAATGCCTGCTCTGCAGGCGGCTTTCGCCTGATTATATACGCTACCTGCTCTGCAGGCGGCTTACGCCTGATGATATACGCTACCTGCTCTGCAGGCGGCTTACGCCTGATGATATACGCTACCTGCTCTGCAGGCGGCTTTCGCCTGATGATATACGCTATCTGCTCTGCAGGCGGCTTACGCTTGATTATATACGCTATCTGCTCTGCAGGCGGCTTACGCCATTTGCCATGCGGTAGATTCCTTTATTGGATAGATATGAATTGCCTCAAGATCAGAGGGCTTTGAGGGCCGCAAGGGCTGCTTCGAGTGCGGCAATCTTTTCGAGGGCATCGCTCTGCTTCTTGCGTTCAATAGCCACAACCTTTTCGGGTGCTGAAGATACAAATCTTTCGTTAGAGAGTTTCTTCTCTACACCGGCGAGGAATTTCTTCTGATATTCAAGGTCAGCCTCATGCTTCTTAATCTCTTCTTCAACATTTATGTTGCTCTCGAGCGGTATGGCGTACTCGGTAGTGCCCACCATAAAACCTTGTGACATCGCGCCTTTCTCTTCGACTACATTGATTGCCGAGAGGTTTCCCATCTTGACCAATACAGCGTTAAGAGAAGAAATGTGTTCACCTTTAATCTCAAGTGATAATGGGTCACGCTGAGGTATCTGCTTCTGCTTACGGATAGTTCGGATACCGGCCACAATCTCTTTGAGTGTTTCGAAATCAGCGAGAATCTTATCGTCGGTTGCATCCGGTTGCGGCATACGGGCATACATTATGCTTTCCCCTTCTTTGCGGTCATAAAGATGTTGCCACAACTCTTCGGTGATAAACGGCATAAAGGGGTGAAGCATCTTGAGAAGATTATCGAATGCTTCGAGTACGGCATCGTATGTAGTCTTATCAATCGGAGCGCCGTAAGCCGGTTTAACAACTTCGAGCAACCAAGAAGAGAACTCATCCCAGAAGAGTTTATAAACCACCATGAGCGCCTCAGAGATACGGAATTTACCCATCAGGTCATTTATCTCTACAACGGCAGCGTTGAGTTTGGCCTTAAACCACTCTATACCGAGGCGAGCCGCTTCCGGCTGTTCTATTTCGGCTGTCTGCCACCCTTTGACAAGTCGGAAAGCATTCCAGATCTTATTACAGAAATTTCGACCCTGTTCGCAGAGAGCATCATCATACATAATGTCATTGCCGGCAGGGGCGGCAAGCATAAGGCCCATGCGTACGCCGTCGGCGCCATATTTATCTATGAGATCGATGGGGTCGGGAGAATTACCGAGCGATTTAGACATCTTACGACCTATCTTATCGCGCACAATACCGGTAAAGTAAACATTATCAAAAGGTTTATTGCCTACATACTCGTAGCCGGCCATAATCATACGGGCTACCCAGAAGAAGATAATGTCCGGACCGGTCACAAGAGTCGCGGTAGGATAGTAATAATTGATTTCCTTATTACCCGGATCGAGAATACCATTAAAGAGGGTTATCGGCCATAACCATGAAGAGAACCAGGTATCGAGAGCGTCCTCATCCTGACGCAAAGAGTCCGGATCAAGGGGTAGACCGCTCTCCCGGATTGCTTTTTCGAGTGCTTCTTCTTTAGTTTCGGCAACGACGATCTTTTCGTTACCCTCGGCGTCGGTATAGTAATAAGCCGGGATACGATGACCCCACCAGAGTTGGCGGCTTATGCACCAATCCTGAATATTCTCAAGCCATATACGGTAAGTGGTCTTATACTTTTCAGGTACAAACTTGATGTCATCATCCATAACGGGAGCGAGCGCAATGTCGGCGAAGTGCTTCATTTTGATAAACCATTGCAGCGACAGGCGCGGTTCGATGGCAACTTTGGTACGCTCGGAGTAACCTACATTATTGGTATAATCCTCCTCCTTCTCCATTAGACCGGCATTTTTCAGGTCTACGGCTATCAATTTACGCACCTCAAAACGATCCATGCCCGCATACTTACCACCATTGTCATTGAGAGTACCATCCTCATTAAAAATGTCGATAGTATCCAGATTGTGGTTCTTACCGAGCATATAGTCATTTTTATCATGCGCGGGGGTAACCTTAAGGCAACCGGTACCGAACTCGATATCGACATATCTGTCCTCGATCACCGGAATCTCGCGCCCTACGAGAGGTACGATAACCTTCTTACCCTTCAGCCATTCGTTTTTAGGATCTTTAGGATTGATACACATGGCGGTATCACCCATTATAGTTTCCGGGCGTGTAGTAGCCACCACGGCATATCGACCCTGAGGATCATCGGCTACATAATACCTGAGGTAATAAAGTTTGGAATTTTCCTGTACATAATTAACCTCATCATCAGAGATAGCAGTACGGTTCTGGGGATCCCAGTTAACCATGCGCAGACCGCGATATATAAGGCCCTTGTCATAGAGATCGCAGAAAACTTTTGTGACGCTTTTAGAGCGCAAATCATCCATAGTGAATGCGGTGCGTTCCCAATCGCAAGAAGCACCGAGTTTACGAAGTTGTGTCAGGATGATGCCACCGTGATTGCGGGTCCAATCCCAGGCATGTTCGAGAAACTGCTCACGGGTAAGGTCAGTTTTCTTAATCCCCTGCTCGGCAAGTTTGGCGATCACTTTGGTTTCTGTAGCGATGGCGGCGTGGTCAGTGCCGGGTACCCAAAGCGCGTTTTTGCCAAGCATACGAGCGCGACGCACCAATATGTCCTGGATAGTATTGTTAAGCATGTGGCCCATGTGCAGCACACCGGTTACGTTGGGCGGCGGGATCACTATGCAATAAGGTTCTCTATTGTCAGGCTCGGAATGAAACATCCCGTGCTCCATCCAGAAATCATACCATTTCTGTTCAACCTCGGAGGGGTTGTATACTGTAGCGAGTTCACTCATCTGATTATATCATTTAATTAGTGAAGTTGTTTAACCTTATTTACGATTGAATATAATAGTTAAATGTTTTGAATTTTATAATCTCTTCATTAATCTTCCGCCATCTTTTTGGCGGCTTTCTTCCTCCTCATCGGTCGCTTAGCACGCTAAACTCCCTCTTCGGATGGAGAAATCCACTCAAAAATCTGACGAAATCTTAACGAAGAAATTAGGTTAAACAACTTCAGTTTGTAAAATTACAAAATTTTATCTTTATGAGTGTAATATTCCTTTACAAATTAGGGCTTTTTTTGTAATTTTACACTATCAATAAGTGTAAAATAAAGCAGATGAATATAAAAGATACGTTTTTACGGATTATTTTGGGTTTGATAGTAACATTGGCCGGAGGTGCCGGCGCGGCATATTCAGCCGAGATCAGTAACCCGAAACGTGAGTTTAGAGGAGCGTGGTTGCATGTCATCGGACAGTCGCAATATATGGATATGCCTACCAACAAATGCAAAAGTTATATCCAGGATCAACTCGATAAATTGCAGGCCGCAGGGTGTAATGCCGTGATTTTTCAGGTCAGGCCGTGTGCCGACGCCATGTATCCCTCAGCGCTTGAGCCTTGGAGTCAATGGCTCACCGGTCGCAGAGGAAAGGCTCCCGTACCTGAGTGGGATCCGTTGGAATTCACATTGCAGGAAGCCCACAACCGCGGCATGGAGTTTCATGCGTGGCTCAACCCATACAGAGTATCTTCAAATCTGTCAAAAGATGTGATTCCGGCCGACCATGACTCCAAGAAGCATCCGGAGCGATACTTCAAATATGACGGCAAACTCTTTTTTGACCCCGCATATCAGGAAAATAGAGATTTTATATGTAAGGTAGTAGATGATATAGTGGGCCGATATGATGTGGATGCCATACATATAGATGATTACTTCTATCCCTATCCGGCGGCCGGTAATCCTTTTAACGCTGATGCCGCATCGTTTGCAAAGTTCGGCAACGGTATGAAGCGTAATGATTGGCGCCGCCACAATGTGGATCTGCTTATAGAGCAGTTGTCAAAGACTATCAAGGATAGAAAACCGTGGGTTAGATTTGGTGTGAGTCCTTTCGGTATCTGGCGCAACAAGCGTAATGATCCGCGGGGATCGGAATCGACCGGACTGCAGAATTATGATGATCTGTATGCCGATGTATTGTTATGGTCAGAAAAAGGGTGGATAGATTATCTCGCACCTCAACTCTATTGGAGTCTTGATCTTGCTGCGGCACCGAGTCGCAAACTGGTGAAATGGTGGAATGACAATGTGCCGGAAAAGGTGCAGTTATACATCGGTCAGGATACCAAGCGCACCATGGACTCTCTTGATCCTAAGAATAAGGATAAAAACGAACTGGATACCAAGGTGCGCCTGTCGCGTCAACTTAAGAACGTAGACGGCAATGTGTGGTGGCACGGATATTGGGTTACCGGTAATTATAAAGGTGTAGCCGATTCGCTTGCCAATAAATACCAGTCTACAATCGCCTTGCCGCCGATGTGGGGTAATACAAAAGTGAAACCCCGTCAGGTCAGCAATATTCAGATACAGCGCTATGACGGTAAGACATTTCTTGAATGGGATATGCCTGAAGAGGGGAGTGTGCAGAAAGAGACCGATGCCGTAATGAATGTGGTATATGGTTTCTTTGCCGGAGAAGATTCTGACGATCTGTCTGATCCGCAGACTATAATAGCGGTCACGCCTTTTACTCGTGTGCTTATTTCGGACGATATGGATCCCGAATCTGTAGCAGGTATGACATACGTAGTCACTACTCTCGATCGGATGAACCGTGAGTCGCTACCCAAAAAGTTAAAGTTAAGTAAGTAATGAAAGATTCAGAATTAAAGAGCCTTCTTGATGAGGAATCAGCACGCATAAATTCCCCGGCCTTTATAGCCGATGATCCGGTGCAGTTCCCTCGCAGGTTTGATGATCTGCGTAATATAGAGATTGTATCGTTTCTCTCGGCTATGATAGCATGGGGTAACCGAAAGATGATTTGCAGAGACGCAGAGCGCCTGCTTGATATGATGGGCGATGATCCGTATCATTATGTGATGGATGAGGGGTACCTGTCGCTTGATCCGGATAGGAATATCCACCGCACATTTTTTGCGCGTAATCTGATACATTTTCTGCGCGGATTGCGTGGCATTTATGCCAAGTATGACTCGCTTGATGCATTCGGGGCCTCGCATCGGATAGGTGAGACAGAATTGCCTGCATGGGAATTGGTGGCGCATCTTAACAGAGAGATAAGGGAGGCTAACGCCGGGGTGACCGACAATCGGGGTTTGCCGCAGAATCTTGATACTACCGCATTGAAACGTGTCAATATGGCTTTGCGCTGGTTGGTACGCGATGATGGGATTGTAGATATGGGAGTGTGGCAATCGATACCGAAGTCAAAATTATATATCCCGTTAGACGTGCATGTCGGCAACACTGCCCGGGAGTTAGGTCTGATTACCCGAAAGGGGAATGATAAGAAAACCGTAATTGAACTGACCGAAAAACTTCGTCGGTTTAATCCTGAAGATCCCTGCCTGTATGACTACGCTCTGTTCGGGCTGGGGATAGAAACCCGTAAAAAGCAAGATGCACCGTAATCGTAACATACGGTGCATCTTTATTAGGTATTAAGTATTAGTGATAGTGATTAGGTATACGTGATTAGTTATTGAGGTCATTACTTGGCCAGTTGACGCGCAAGGTCGGGGCGAGTAGTACGGATGGTGGAGATAAAAGCGGAGTCAAAAGCCGCTTCACATTCAGGCTTATTCTCCATCTGATACTTTGACTTTGCCGCATTGGCTTCAAGGATAGCGCCCTGCAGAGCCAAAGAGTCGTTAAAGGTACGGTTAATGACACGACGTGCGGCACCGCGACCTTCGATCTGGGCCGCCTCGATCATGGCGGCAGTCTCTTCGCTGTTTTCAGTTTCTTTAACGGTATTGCCGCAAGATGCCATAAAAGCCATAGCGAATATTGCTGCAGATGCCGGCAAAACTTTCATCAGGGAGCGTATTGAGATATGGTTAAAAATCATAATTATTAATGTTATTGACCCAGAGGTATTTCGTAAGCAGGGATATCTACCAACTCAATAGTATACACCAAGGTAGAATAAGGAGGAATGCTTCCGTAAGCCACATTGCCGTAACCGGCGGCCGCGGGCATGATGCAAGTCACCTTATCACCTATGCGCATTTGTGTAAGTGCATACCAGAAACCTGTGATATTCTGGTTAGGTCTGGTGCGGTATATCCCCTCGCCGTAAGTAGTCATGGAATAAGAATCCGAGATTCGGGTACCATCAATATTATCCAGAGCATACTTAACGTCGACAAGCGAGTTATCCATCGGGCTCAGATTTCCTGCTGTTTCGCTACGGTCATTATCCCACTTGATGAGAGTGAATGCCGCCGGAGCCCAACCGGGAGTAAGGCGGGTATAAACCTTGCTACCATCCTCATTAACTTTCGCTTCGGCATCGACTACGTATTGAGTATTGCGATCCGCCCACTCGTTATAGTCAACCTCATCATTTTTAAGACAAGAAGTAAGCAACAATATCGGTAAGGAAGCCGGGAGTAAAAACTTTGTGAAATTATTCATTATAAGTCTGTTAGTGGTGAAGAATAGAGTTTAAAACTTCACTTCGGGTGCTTTTTCCGCTCCGGCTTCGGCCTTAAACTGAGGTTTGGGAGTAAAACCGAACCAGCCGGCATAGATATTAGTTGGAAACTTCTTGATAGCGGTGTTGTATTTCTGCACTGCCTCGGTATAGTTGCGGCGTGCGATAGTAATACGATTTTCGGTACCTTCGAGTTGGGTCTGAAGATTCATGAAATTTTCATTGGCCTTCAGGTCGGGGTATGCCTCGGAGACCGCGAGGAGCGATTTGAGCGCACCGCTGAGTTCGCTTTGAGCCTGCTGGAACTTAGCGAGATTCTCTTCGTTAAGATCATCGGCATTAATAGAGATGGAGGTTGCTTTTGCTCTTGCTTCGGTAACCTTAACAAGAGTCTCCTCCTCGTGAGCCGAATACCCCTTGACGGTATTTACAAGGTTAGGTATCAGGTCAGCGCGACGCTGGTATTGGTTTTCAACCTCAGCCCACGACTGGTCTACCCCCTGCTGCTCCTCTACAAGCGAGTTGTAGTTGCACGAAGTCAGCGAAAGAGAAGCAGCAATGACAGCGGCAATGACAAGTATTTTATTTATTAAATTCTTCATATCTTAAAGTGATAAGGTGGTAAATCTGAGTTGCTTACAGCAATTTCTTGAGCAGAGTGTTGAGATTAACCTTCTCAGAAAGAATCTTCTCGAGATCATCAATATTGATACGCTCCTGCTCCATAGAGTCTCTGTGACGCAAAGTTACGGTGTTATCTTCGAGAGTCTGATGGTCAACGGTAATACAGTAAGGAGTGCCGATAGCATCCTGACGGCGGTAACGCTTACCGATAGAGTCTTTCTCATCTACCTGACAAGTGAAGTCAAATCTGAGTTTATGCTGAATTTCGCGGGCCTTCTCCGGGAGACCGTCTTTCTTCACAAGCGGGAGTACAGCACATTTTACCGGAGCAAGAGCAGCCGGGAAGTGCAATACCACGCGGTGATCACCGTTGCCCAGATCCTGATCTTCGTAGCAAGAGCAGAAGATGCTGAGGAACATACGGTCTACACCAATAGAAGTTTCGATAACGTAAGGTACATAACTTTCGTTTAATTCAGGATCGAAATACTGAATTTTCTTACCGGAGAACTTCTCATGTTGCGAGAGGTCAAAATTGGTGCGGGAATGGATACCCTCGACCTCCTTGAATCCAAACGGCATCTGAAACTCGATGTCAGTAGCAGCGTTGGCGTAATGAGCGAGTTTCTCGTGGTCATGAAATCTATACTTCTCATTGCCCAGACCCAACGCCTCGTGCCATTTAAGGCGGGTATTACGCCAGAAGTCAAACCATTTGAGTTCCTCGCCGGGACGCACGAAGAATTGCATCTCCATCTGTTCAAACTCACGCATACGGAATATAAACTGGCGCGCTACAATCTCATTACGGAAAGCCTTACCGATCTGAGCGATACCGAACGGGATACGCATACGGCCGGTTTTCTGTACGTTCAGGTAGTTGACAAAAATACCCTGAGCGGTTTCCGGGCGAAGGTAAACATCCATCGCGCCATCGGCTGTAGAACCCATCTCGGTCTTGAACATAAGATTAAACTGGCGCACATCGGTCCAGTTGCGGGTACCTGAAATAGGGTCAACTATTTCATAATCAAGAATGATCTGTTTAAGGTCAGCGAGATCATTATTATTCATCGCTTCAGAGAAGCGCTCATGGAGTTGGTCGCGTTTCTTCTGATTTTCGAGAACACGGGGATTAGTCTGGCGGAACATAGCCTCATCAAACGAATCACCGAAGCGCTTGGCAGCCTTGGCTACCTCCTTATTGATTTTCTCATCAAACTTGGCGATTTCATCCTCGATAAGGACATCAGCACGGTAACGTTTTTTAGAGTCCTTATTATCGATCAGAGGATCGTTAAAAGCATCAACGTGACCGGATGCCTTCCAGATGGTGGGGTGCATGAAGATTGCCGAATCAATACCTACGATATTGTCATGAAGCATAGTCATTGCTTCCCACCAGTAGCGTTTGATATTATTCTTAAGTTCCACACCATTCTGTCCGTAGTCGTATACTGCTGAAAGACCATCGTATATTTCACTTGACTGGAATACAAAGCCATACTCTTTGGCATGGGCGATAATGGTTTTGAAAACGTCTTCTTGTTTAGCCATCTTAAAAAGTTATGATGAGATTGTTAATATTATGCTTAAATTATTAAGTATTCAGGATTACCCGTTATCATATCTCAAATAAAAAGCCGGTAGGGCTTTTCAGATGGAAATGACAGGATGTAATCCCCCTTGAATAAGCAAAATTACTAATAAAAACGTGATTAGACAAATATATGGTGATTTAAAAAACAAACCGAGGTAAAAATCGGTTTTAATATTGAATGAGGTGTAATATTGGAGATATGTAATATTAACGCCCAATTAATACGATATAATAAAAAATATAATTAGGATATGAAAAAAATTAAGAGATACATAGCATTAGCAATAGCAGGATTGATAAGTGCTGCAGGTGTATACGCACAAAATTCCGCTCCGGCCCCAGGTAGCGGTGGTAGTTTTAATCCGGCACCCTCTAACGGTATCGGTTGGAATCCCGGACCCGGTCAGTCGGCTCCGGCGCCTGGTAGCGGTGGGGGATTTAACCCCGGTCCTCCTGCCGGTGGCCCTATGTGGGGTGGCCCTTGGGGAGGTGGCTGGAATTCCTCACCGTCAGTGATAGTGAATGTCACGCCAAATGTTATGAATAACGGTATTACCAATGTAGTCGGTGTGGGGTATGACGCGCAAGGTATTTGGCGTACTGTACCTATGAGAGTGGCGTATTCATACAATGGCGCATATTATAATGTGCAGGTACTCAGTGCATGGAATCCCTGGACTGATATGTGGAACCGCAATGTAGACCAGCAAGCCTTTAATACCTCATACTTTCTAAGAGGTCAGACCTATGATTTCTATGTACCCCTCACAACCGGTACATACTATTTCAACCTGTGATAATTATAACAGTATAAATAAACAGAGGTCGGTATGCTATGTGCCGACCTCTGTTTATTTATGTAGTAAGTGATAATTATGCCTTAAATTTAGGATCATTGGCGATGAGCCACTGAGCGATCTGTACGGCATTGAGCGCAGCGCCTTTTTTGATCTGGTCTCCTACCACCCAGAAACTAAGACCGCAGTCGTCTGAAATGTCGCGGCGCAGACGGCCTACGTACACCGGATCTGTACCGGCGGCACCGAGCGGCATGGGATAAACCTTTTCTGCGGGATTATCACACACTACCAGCCCCGGGGCATTAGCGAATGCGTCTTTGACTTTTGCAATCTCCAGAGGAGACTCGGTTTCGACCCAGATAGCCTCGCTATGAGCGCGAAGTACCGGGACACGAACGCAAGTGGCAGAGACCTTGATGTCGTCGGAGTGCATGATTTTGCGGGTCTCATTATACATCTTCATCTCCTCTTTGGTGTAATCGTTATCCACAAATACATCTACCTGAGGTATAAGGTTGTATGCGAGTTGATGAGCGAATTTATCGACTGTGGGTTCTTTACCCTCCAGGAGTTCGGCATATTGGTTTTCAAGTTCGGCCATTGCAGAAGCACCGGCACCCGATGCGGCCTGGTATGTAGCCACACGTACACGCTTGATGGGTGACAGATCATGAATCGGTTTCAAGGCTACAACCATCTGGATAGTGGTGCAGTTAGGATTACCGATAATATTGCGTGGACGATCGAGTGCGTCTTCAGGATTAACTTCCGGAACGACGAGAGGAACATCCTCATCCATTCTGAAGGCGGATGAATTATCAATCATTACCGCACCGTGGCGAGTAATAACGTCAGCGAACTTCTTGGAGGTACCGGCACCGGCAGAAGTAAATGCTATATCGACACCCGAAAAGTCAGAATCCTCCGAGAGTAGTTCGACAGTATAATCTTTACCTTTAAAAGAGATGGTGCTACCGGCCGAACGTTCTGAGCCGAAAAGGCGCAAATTGTCGATAGGGAAATTTTGCTCTGCAAGAACGCGGAGGAATTCCTGTCCCACTGCACCTGAAGCACCGACTATGGCTATATTCATATAAGTATCTTTTACCTGAGATAAATAAGTAATAAAAAACAGATGGCTACAAAAAAAGTATGTAGCCATCTGATATGAAGATATTATTGTTTGCCTGAAGTGGCTACACCGCGGGCAATCTTCTTGACAAGACCCTGAAGTACAGCACCGGGACCGAGTTCGATAAACTCATCTGCACCATCGGCTACCATTGCTTCCACATCCTGAGTCCAACGTACGGGCGCAGTGAGTTGTTTGATCAGATTAGCCTTAATTTCAGCGGGATCAGTATGAGGTTTGCCATCTACATTCTGGTAAATAGGGCAGACGGGTTGATGGAAATCTGCTGCTTCGATAGCCTCAGCCAGTTCCTCCTGAGCAGGAGCCATAAGGGGAGAATGGAAAGCACCACCTACCTTAAGTTTGAGGGCTCTTTTAGCACCGGCTGCAAGCATTTTCTCACAAGCGGCATCAATACCCTCGATTGTGCCGGAGATAACTACCTGACCGGGACAGTTATAGTTGGCGGGAGCCACCACATCATCAACCTCAGCGCAAAGTTCCTCGACTTTCTCATCGGGAAGAGCGAGAACGGCAGCCATTGTAGACGGTTTGATGTCGCAGGCCTTCTGCATAGCGTGAGCACGTTTTGCCACGAGTTTCAGGCCCTCTTCAAAACTGAGCGCGCCTGCTGCTACGAGAGCGGAAAACTCACCGAGCGAATGACCGGCAACCATATCAGGTTTGAACTCATCGCCGAGCGACTTAGCCAGAATAACGCTGTGCAAGAAAATAGCGGGCTGAGTTACGCTTGTCTGTTTAAGATCCTCCTCAGTACCATTAAACATCTTATCGGTGATACGGAAGCCGAGAACCTCATTTGCTTTTTCAAACATAGCGCGGGCTTCTTCATTATTATCATAAAGATCTTTGCCCATGCCTACAAACTGTGCTCCCTGACCGGGAAAAACGTATGCTTTCATTCTTATTACGTTAAAGTTGTTATTATCTGTTTTGAGTAAATAGTCGTAATTATCTAATTTGAGTCCACAAATTTAGCAAAAAATCGTGATACTCCCAATGATGATAACTAATTTGTGAAAATTAACCGATATAATGAAAGTCCGGGATGCTTATTTTTTTTGTGGGTAGTGTAAACCTTTTAAATTTTAAATAGTCTATTATGGAGTTACGTTTATTTTTAATTTGATTATAAAAAAGAGTTTGATAAAATAGGTATGAAAAATAAGTTGCTGACTTTATCTATACTTTCAGTATCATCACTTATTGCATGGGCTGACGGCACTATAACCGGCAGAGCATTAAATAAAGCAGACGGAACACCGCTCGATTTCGCTACGGTGCAACTCCTCGATGCCTCGGGTAAACCTCTGGCCATCGGTACCGAGACTGCCGAAGATGGAACTTTTACACTTACCGGAGTGAAAGATGGTAAATATATAGTGCGCATATCCTCTGTAGGTCTCATATCACAGGAGCGCCCGGTGACAGTTGCAGGTAAAAATGCAAGCATCGGTGAACTTAAACTAGCCGATGATACCAAGGTGCTTCAGGAGGTTGTGGTTGAAGGTATCAGATCGCAGATGCGTTTTGAACTTGATAAAAAAGTCTTTCAGGTAGATGCCAATATAGCGGCTGCCGGTCAATCAGCCTCCGAACTTCTTGAGTCGATACCCTCTGTCGAGGTAGACCAGGATGGTGAGGTATCACTGCGAGGCAACTCATCGGTAACCATCTGGATAAATGGCAAAGAGTCAGGATTGACTGCTGATAACCGTGCCCAGATACTCGAGCAGATACCGGGAGAAACAATAGAAAGCATCGAGGTTATCACCAACCCCTCGGCCAAATATAGTCCTGAGGGTACATCGGGTATAATCAATATCGTACTCAAAAAAGATAGACGCGGAGGGTATTTCGGCTCTGCAGAATTAGGTGTTAACTCCAGAGGAGGAGGTAATGCCGGATTGAGTTTTAATTTTAACTCACCGAAATGGGAGGCTTACGCGAGCGCAGGTTTCCGTATGCGTCACAATACAGGTGGTTCTTTATCCCGTCGCGATTATGATAATGGTGATTACTTATACTCCGATGGTAAGAGTCGTAACCACGGCAATAATGTATTCGTCAGAGCCGGTGCCACTTATCATCTCACCGATAAAGATCAGTTTTATCTGAATGGCTTCGGAATGTTTGGCCGCCGATGGGGTTATACCAACACCGACTATACCTCAAATCTACCTGATCAGTGGCAGACCAATCTATCGCATAATACCAACCACTCTGTAAATCGGGGTGCGCATGCCGAATTAGGGTACAAGCGTGAATGGAGTAAAAATCATACACTTGACATCATGGTGGGTTACAACCATTGGGGTGGCCCGAATGACCGGACATTTCATGAAGCGCATACCTTTCTTGACCCGATGCTAAATGATGATACTTATCAGGAGCAGAATCAGTCAATGCTGATGAATTCCATAGAGGCCAAGATAGATTATGCCAAGCAATTGACATCATGGTTAAAACTCGAAGCCGGTTATCAAGGGAATTACTCACACGAAAATACTCCGGTATCCACCTACGAGGGTGATGCGGGTAATGAGTTGCAAATAGTAGAGAATCTATACAACCGGTTTATCTATGACAACAATATATCGGCAGTATATGCCACACTCGGTGGAACAGTAAAGAAATTCTCATTCTCTGCAGGTGTGCGAGGTGAAGCGTGGCAAGTGAACACAAAATCGCTCGAATACGGTGAGAATGAAAGTGATAAAGAGTGGTATAAGAAGCGCGATTTCGCACTGTTTCCATCTGTTTTCCTGAGTTACTCGCTCCCTAAAGATAATGAATTGCAGATTAATTATACACGCCGTATACGTCGCCCGTGGGGAGGTCAATTGAATTCATTTGTAGATATTTCCGATCCCGCAAATATCCAGTACGGTAACCCCGAACTCGAGCCTCAGTATTCAAATGCATTTGAACTGAACTACATCAAATCATGGACCTCGCACATATTGTCGGTATCCGCTTATCTGCGCACAAGCAGTAATGTGATGAACAGAATCTCCTATCTCGAAGGTAATGTGATGTACTCAACCTGGGCCAATGTGGCTAAAGAGTTAAATTCCGGTGTGGAGATAGTAGGTAAAAACAACCTCTTCCGTATCCTTGACCTTACAACAACCCTGAATCTGTATAATAATCATATATCAGACTGGAGCACGGTATTCAGATCACCGGCGGGTAATGACTATCCTATCTCCGGAAAAGGTCGTGACTCATTTGCGTGGGATATCAGAGTTATGGC
Organism: uncultured Porphyromonadaceae bacterium; assembly: GCA_947175665.1. Classification (GTDB taxonomy): domain Bacteria; phylum Bacteroidota; class Bacteroidia; order Bacteroidales; family Muribaculaceae; genus Lepagella. Next base: position 17,918 of record CAMWNR010000014.1, on the reverse strand, counting down.
ATCGGTAAAACTCCCCTGGAGCATGTCATTACAGGCTACCGGTAACTATAACTCATCTATGCTCACAGCGCAAGGTTCACGTCAGGGAGGCTGGAGCGTAGATGCCGGTCTGCGCAAGAATCTCGGTGACTGGTCATTCTCACTCAACTGCCGTAATATCTTTAACTCGCGCAAATTTAAAAGTACCGTCGACGGAATCGGTTATACACAATTTGATGAGCGTTGGCGCGGAGGACGCACACTGCAGTTGACAGTAAAATATTCCTTCGGCAACATGAAGGCTAAACCTAACCGCAATGCCGCCGAACCGATGGATGGCTCAGGCTACGGAGATATGGAGATGTAATCGGTAAAGAGATAAAAAATAAGGCCGCCTTCACAGGTGGCCTTATTTCATGTTTTCCATAATAACTTTTTCGAACTAACCTAACATCATGAAACGATTTTTATCTACTTTCATCTATATAACATCACAGCGCGAAAAATAGTTTAGAAGAAATCTTATTTTTTTGCAACTTAGTGCAATCCTACCCCGAAGAGATCGCGACTGCGCTAAACAGATAATCCTGCTAAATCAAGATTAATCAAGATAAATCAGGCAAATTCAAGATTAAATAAAGAGACCCGCATCGTCTTAAGTCTGCGACTTCTATCGATGCGGGTTTACGATTTCATCCCGCTTTCCGAGCAGCGGAATTTTAGAAGAATAGGGTTATGTTGTCAAGATGTTACTTGGCGCGCTTGGAATCCCATATAAGGTAGCATATAAGCAGAGCGTATGCTACGCAACCGAGGATCTGTGTGGTGCCTTCCGAAAGGGGATTAACGTACTCATATCCGGCAAAGCGGGTAATGGCGGCAAATACTCCGAATAATGCACCACCTGCGATAAGACCACTCGAAAGGAGTGTGCCACGGTCACGACGCTTATCGCAGACACTCTTGTCGTCTGAAGAATTGCTTACAAAGTATGCGATCGCACCACCTACAAGCATAGGAGTGTTAAGAGACAACGGTATGAACATACCGAGACAGAACGCAAGAGCCGGAACGCCCAGCCAATTGAGAATAGCGGCAAGGATTGCACCTACCATATATAATATCCAAGGGGTATCACCACCCATCATGAGAGGTTCGATAACCTTAGCCATAGCGTTGGCCTGAGGAGCGACCAGCGCGTTATCGCCCGAAAATCCATAAACCTGATTAAGGACCATAATAACACCACCTACAGTAGCGGCAGAAGCGAGAGTGCCGAGGAATTTCCAAGACTCCTGCTTCTTGGGAGTGCTACCGAGCCAATAACCGATTTTAAGGTCGGTCACAAAGCCGCCGGCCATAGAGAGAGCCGTGCAGACTACACCACCTATCACCATAGATGCAACAATGCCGCTTGTGCCGCTAAGGCCGATACCTACAAAAATTGCAGATGCGATAATCAGGGTCATAAGAGTCATACCGGACACGGGGTTAGAACCCACGATTGCGATGGCATTAGCCGCCACAGTAGTAAATAGGAAAGCGATAATCACCACTACAGCCCATGCTACGACTGCCTGCCACAGAGTATTGATGACACCAAACCAGAAGAAAAGAAGCACGGCAATCAGGGCAAGAACGATAAAGAAGACGATATGCTTCATCGAGATGTCGAGTTGCCAACGCACCTCCTTGGCAGCCGATGATTTACCCTTGAGTTCGCGACCGGCCAAACCTACAGCCTGCACGATAATAGGCCATGACTTGATAATGCCGATGACACCGGCCATGGCGATACCACCGATACCGATCATACGAGCATAATCACGGAAAATCATATCGGGATCCATAGCGGCAATCTCGGGTGCTCCGTAAGTACCCATCAGCGGTATTACAATCCACCAGACAAAGATAGAACCGGCAAAAATCACAAACGCATACTTAAGACCTACGATATAACCCAGACCGAGCAGAGCCGCACCCGTATTGCAACTCAAAACGAGTTTGGTCTTTTCGGCAATAGTGGTACCCCAGGTAGAGGCGGTAGAGGTCACAGTCTCAGCCCACCAGCCGAAAGTGGCTACGAGATAGTCATAAATACCACCTATGAGCGAAGCGATAATAAGGGTTTTGGCCTGGCCACCCTCACCCGATTCAGCACCGGCCTGAGCAGATATAAGTACCTGAGTAGTAGCGGTTGCTTCGGGGAAGGGGTATTTGCCGTGCATATCCTTTACAAAATATTTACGGAAAGGGATAAAAAACAGAATACCCAGAATACCACCGAGCAGCGAACTGAGGAAAATCTGGTAAAACTGCACCGTAATATCCGGGTACTTAGCCTGAAGGATAAAGAGAGCGGGGAGTGTAAAGATGGCACCCGCCACAATTACGCCCGAGCAAGCACCGATCGACTGTATGATAACATTCTGACCTAATGCATTTTTCTTACCCAAGGCATTGGAGAGACCCACAGCGATAATAGCGATAGGGATAGCGGCCTCAAACACCTGACCTACTTTTAATCCGAGATAGGCAGCCGCCGCACTGAAGATAATAGCCATAACCAGACCGGTGATAACCGAATACGGGGTCACCTCCTTCTGATCATGTGCAGGCGACATGACGGGGCGGTACACCTCGTCCTGACCCAATTCGCGAAAAGCGTTTTCCGGCAAACCGGTCGGGGTCATGATAGATTCGTCCTGTTCTTGTTTCATGAATAAGGATTTATAGTTAGATTAATAATAATCGATACAAAAGCAATTCTAAGTTGAGAGCGCAAGACGTCTTATAAGCAAGACATCTTATAAAATGGTGCGCGGTCTCGCAAATTTAAGATTAATTTTTGGTATCTGCAACGCGCGGAGACTTTTTAAGACCCCAACCCACAAGAAATGTTAATGCCAGGTCGGCATATTTTCTTGTGGGTTGGGGTCTTAATTACTTACTTATGTGCCGAGAATCTATCTTACCGGCAAAGTAGGATTGATGAAATATATCTTTTCGGTTGATCGGGTGATGGCGGTGTAGAGCCAGCGATAAAAAGTCTCATCCATAGCGCCCGGGTCGATACCGGCCATATCGATATATACATGATTCCACTGACCACCCTGAGCCTTATGGCAAGTCACGCAGTAGCCATACTTAGCCTGCAAAGCATTATAAAAATTATCCTCCATCGTAGCCTTGATCCTTTCTGATAATTCCCCCTCCTGTTCGCTGAGAACGTGAGTGTAAAATCTATCCATCTCCTCATTAGGGATCGAAGGACCTTCGCACATCAGGCTGCGCAACATAATTTTTGCACCTATAGGAGCCGCAGAAGATTGCAGGCGGAGTTCGACATCGGTAAAATAGCGTCCATACATCTTTTCTGTCTTGCCTACCCATATTACCTCGGCAATATCACCATTGGCAATAAAAGAATTAAGTTTATTGCGCTTGCTCCAGAAATAATCATTTTTGGCGATAACGATGCGATCACCCTGTTGCAGGGGTTCCTCGGCCATCATGACCAGATTACGGATAGCCACATTATATTTATTGGCTCTATAATTAGAGCGGGTGATAATGACCGTATTATCCACGCCCACCATGCTCCATGAGTCAGAAAGTTTATCGGCAAGATCCTCGCTTGAAATTACCTCTACATCACGGTAACCGGTAGTTATGAGTTCCGGGGTCATACCGGGAAGAGGTGCAAAAATCAACTGACGTATATTTGTAGCGTTATGGAGAATGCCGCTCGATTCAGCCTGACGCATAGGGAGATCGAGGGTAAACTTCACAGGTGCGAGTCCCATGGCGGAGAGTCTGTCGGTATTCATGGCCGGAGTACCCGACATACCGATCGGGGGCAACTGCGCCACATCGCCTACCAAAATCGCAATATTCCCCGGTGCGGAATAAATATACCTCAGTACCTGATATAAAATCGATGAGGACTTGGACGGATTATCATAGATAAGCGAAGCCTCATCAATGATAAAGAGAGTATCCTTAGAGGGGTTAGGAGCCGGCACAAACCGGGCGTCAGGTTCGGAAGACTCCGGTCGGAAGATGCGCCGATGAATAGTCGAAGCCTTTCCACCCGAAAAGTTGGCAGCCACTTTAGCCGCCCGTCCGGTAGGGGCGAGAGTGACCGTGCGTATCTTCATATCTGCGAGAGCCTTGATAAGAGCGCCCATAAGCGAGGTCTTGCCCGAGCCGGCATAACCGTTTAACAAAAAGATACGGCGCGGATTATCGCCGCCCAAAAAGTCAGCGAGCATAGCGATAACGGTATCTTGGAGAGGATTTGGTGTAAAAGGGAGATGCTTCACTATCGCATCGGCCAGAACGGGAGGATTGATAGGCTTCATACCTCAAAATTAACAATAAAAATCGTTTCGTTAAGACTATTCAACAAAAAATAATACTTATGCGATAGGCAGTATGAAAAAAAATTATTAAATTTGCAGATGAAAGAGAGTCAGTTGGCAGAGAATACTACAGGCTGATAGCCACTGACTTTAATATACCAGAATATAGACTTAAGGAAAATCCAAAAATAGACTAAAAATAATTATTAGACACTATGAAAATTGAAAAAGTAATAGGTCGCGAAATTCTTGATTCGCGTGGCAATCCCACAGTAGAAGTTGACGTAATCCTCGAAAGCGGTGTAATGGGTCGCGCTGCAGTGCCCAGTGGTGCATCTACAGGTGTAAACGAAGCCCTCGAACTTCGTGATGGTGATCCCAACCGTTACATGGGTAAGGGTGTTACAAAGGCAGTAGCCAATGTAAACGGTCCTATCGCCGAACTTCTCAAAGGTTGGAACGTAATGGACCAGATCGGTATCGACGAGGCTATGATTAAACTCGATGGTACTGAAACCAAATCAAACCTCGGTGCAAACGCTATCCTCGGTGTATCACTCGCTGTTGCAAAGGCTGCTGCAAATTATCTCGATCTCCCTCTTTATAAATATATCGGTGGCAGCAACACATACGTTCTCCCCGTGCCGATGATGAACATCATCAACGGTGGTGCGCACTCTGACGCTCCCATCTGTTTCCAGGAATTCATGATCCGTCCTGTAGGCGCATGCTGCTTCAAAGAAGGTATCCGTATGGGTACTGAGGTATTCCATAACCTTAAGAAAGTGCTTAAGGCTCGCGGTCTGAGCACTGCAGTAGGTGACGAAGGTGGTTTCGCTCCCGCTCTCGACGGTACTGAAGACGCTCTTAACGTAATCATGGAGGCTATCAAGGCTGCAGGTTACGAGCCCGGTAAGGACGTAACTATCGGTCTTGACTGCGCATCTTCAGAATTCTACAAAGACGGTGTATATGATTACACTTGGAAGCAGGGTGCTGACGCTCCCAAGCGCACAAGCGAAGAGCAGGCTAAATTCCTCGAAGAACTCGTTAACAAGTATCCTATCGACTCTATCGAAGACGGTATGGCAGAAAACGACTGGGCCGGCTGGAAGATCCTTACCGACCTTATCGGTGACCGCTGCCAACTCGTAGGTGACGACCTCTTCGTAACAAACGTTAAGTATCTCGAAAGAGGTATCGCAGAGGGTTGTGCTAACTCTATCCTCGTTAAGGTTAACCAGATCGGTTCACTTACCGAAACTCTCCGTGCAGTAGAAATGGCACAGCGTAACCGCTACACAGCAGTTATCTCTCACCGTTCAGGCGAAACAGAAGATGCTACAATCGCTGACATCGCTGTAGCAACTAACGCAGGTCAGATCAAGACCGGTTCTGCAAGCCGTTCTGACCGTATGGCTAAGTACAACCAACTTCTCCGAATTCAGGAGGAACTCGGTGATCGCGCTGCTTACGGTTATCCCCTGATCAAGCGTATCAACAAGTGATCATAAGTGATTAAGGGTTTTATAGCCCTAAGCACTTCACGATATTACAATGTTTAGAGGTTGTGTCGATTTAATTACGACACAACCTCTTTTTTTGTCGGTGCAAGAAGCCTGCAGAACAGACATTAAGCGCTTCTGCTGTTATAACCGGTCTTTTTTTATAGATAGATGACGCTACTTAATCATCTATTGGTAGAAAAATATTATATTTGTACTAAAATATATATGCCATGAAAAAGATTTTGCTTTTACTCCTGATATGTGTTGGTTTTGGTAATTACGCTGTGTCAAAAGATGTGGCCGAACTACTTGAAATTGTAAAGGACGAGGGTGGTTTAGGTAAGCGGATGGTAATGGTGGCCGAGAGTCTTGCGGGTTCCGGAAGGGATGAATATTACACCACAGACTCAATAGCATCATTAAGGTTGAATGTTGAAGCCTTTACGCCGATGACCTTTGTAAATACCGTAGCCGCAATCGCCCTTAATGGTGGTGATGCCAACGGCAATGCTCTCAAAGTGCAAGACGACTTCGTGAGACTAAGCAGCCGTATGGGAGAAGATAAGGGGTTCCCCTCGATAATGTGGCATACGTCAGACTGGATAGCAGATAATATATACCGTGGTAATCTGAAAGAATTGACCGAGATATATATCGAACCTCGCTCCAAAAATAAATCACTCGACTACTTGTCGCGCCACAGAGAAGAATACGCGGCGCTTAAAGATCCTGAAGTCTACGACAAGGTAAGAATGACTGAAATGGGATTCCGAACCCGTCGTATACCATATCTGCAGCGCCATGATATAAAAAAGAAAGCGATAGATGAGGAGATAAAGGATGGTGATGTGATAATACTTGTACCTAATCAAGATGGTGTCGATATGTATGAGATGGGAATTGCCAAAAGGGAAAAGGACGGTATACATCTCATACTATTCAGTAACAAACAAGGTAAGGTAGAGGTAACACCCGAACCATTAGACCGCTATATGAATTCGATCGCAAAATATATAAGCGGATTCCGATGGGTGAGATTTGTTTTATGAGTTGATGAGTTGGTGACTTGCAAGTTTTTTATATTGCGAGATTTTAGATAGGTATTGTTAAGATATGGATTATAATTATCACGGCTTGGTAGTGGTGTGGGATCTGGATGATACTATATTTCGCGAGCGCGATTTCTGCAGGAGCGGTTTCAGACTTATTGAGAAAACACTGAGCGAGAAATATGGTGAGAAATTCAAGGGGATAGCAGAGAAGATGAATCACTATCTGACAGAGCGGAAAAATTATTTTGATTTGTTGGATGCGATATTAGCCGACAGCGGAGAAGAAGAATTTAGAGATGCCTCAGCGCGCAAAACCGCAGTAGCCGATATAGTAAATTTATATAGGAATCACCTGCCGTCAGACCTCCTGCCTGCAGAGGGTATAAAAGAAACATTAGATCAATTGCAAAATCGGGGAGTAGTAATGGCACTTGTAACTGATGGCAGAAGCAATACCCAACGGTCCAAGATAAAGGCACTTAAACTTGATAAATATATCCCCGCCGATAATATCTACATATCAGAAGAGCAACACGCTGACAAAACGCAACCGGACTCATTTCAATCAATAGTCAGAAAGTATCCCGAAGCAAAAAGATTTATATATATCGGTGATAACGAACGGAAAGATTTCATAATGCCAAATCTATTGGGGTGGAAAACCATAAAGGTATTATGGAATCAAGACAACGTGCATTCGGAATATGAAACCACCGACATTTTGCAAGCACCCTCTATCAGAATGTCAGAAAATGAGCGACTGATAGATATTCTTGAATAATAATAAAACATAAATAAAGGTTTAAAACCTAAGACCCCAACCCACAAGAAATGTTAATGCCGGGACGCATCTTTCCGGTGAATTTGGCCAATTTCTCCGGTCACAATGCTCGCATTGCTCCCTCTGAGATTGACAAAATTCCCTCGAAAATTTGCCGCTCTGGCATTGACATTTCTTGAGGGTTGGGGTCTTAATTTCTGCCCTTTTGAAAGTGAAGTATGGAAAAATGAAAGGAGGGGTACTATTTTTCTCCTGAAAAACTTTGTAAGTTTATTGCAAAATGTTAACTTTGCAGTGTCGTCAATCGTGAGGTCAGAGAGCCGTGCATGCTCCCGAGAGCCAAAGCGAAGACGAATGTCAATAATCTAATTAATCTACACTGCAATATGACAACCTCAGTACGCCCTCCGCAGAAATATGCCGTCAGCACACTTCACGGTAAAGATGGTGAGCGCCCGAAAGTAATGATCATATACACCGGAGGCACCATAGGTATGATGGAGAATCCGGAGAGCAAGACTCTTGAGCCGTTTAATTTCGATCATCTGCTTGAGAATGTGCCTAAGTTGCGACTGTGCATGCTCCCGAGAGCCAAAGCGAAGACGAATGTCAATAATCTAATTAATCTACACTGCAATATGACAACCTCAGTACGCCCTCCGCAGAAATATGCCGTCAGCACACTTCACGGTAAAGATGGTGAGCGCCCGAAAGTAATGATCATATACACCGGAGGCACCATAGGTATGATGGAGAATCCGGAGAGCAAGACTCTTGAGCCGTTTAATTTCGATCATCTGCTTGAGAATGTGCCTAAGTTGCGACTGCTTGACATAGACATAGAGAGTGTAGAGTTTGTCAATCCGATAGACTCATCGTCGATGAATCCTGGACACTGGCAGCAGATAGCAAAGGTCATTGAGGATAATTATGATAACTGCGATGGTTTTGTAGTACTGCACGGTACCGACACGATGGCCTACACGGCATCGGCATTAAGTTACATGCTGCAGGGTCTCAACAAGCCCGTAATTATAACCGGCAGTCAACTACCTATCGGAGATGTGCGAACAGACGGAGAGGAAAATCTCATAACAGCGTTGCAGATAGCATCAGCCAGAAATTGTGATGGCAATATGATGGTAAGAGAGGTAGCGATACTGTTTGAAGACTTTCTCTGGCGCGGTAACCGCAGTACCAAACATTCCTCAGACAACTTCTGCGCGTTCTCCTCAAACAATTACCCCGCACTTGCAAGCATCGGACTTGGTATACACTTCAATAAAGATGTGCTTTTAAAGCCTGATATGAATGGTCCGCTCAAGGTGCATTACGGTATAGATACCAATGTGATGGTGATAGATCTCTTTCCCGGTATTCAGGAGAATGTAGTGCGTCACATGTTTCATACCCCCGGTGTAAAGGGTATTATAATAAAGACCTTCGGTGCCGGCAACGGTCCCAACGACCCGTGGTTTATACGCGAAATACAAGAGGCTGTGGAGCGCGGTATCGTAGTGGTAAACATCTCGCAGTGTCAAAACGGCCATGTCAATCCCGGATTGTACGCAGCCGGACTTGAGATTTCCAAAACAGGAGTAATAAGCGGTAAAGATCTCACCTCAGAGGCCGCAATCACAAAATTGATGCATCTCTTTGGTCAGACCGATGACATAGAGGCCGTAAAAGAGCAGATGGTACTCCCCATCTGCGGAGAAATGGCCTCGGAAGACGCCGATTAAAACCCAACCAGCCATATTCTCTCCCAATTCAAGATTAATCAAGATAAATCAGGTTAAATCAAGATTAATCAGGCTAATTCAAGATAAATCAGGCAAAACACTATATAATAAATAATATACTATAAAGATTCGTTACGTTATTAAGTTAAATATGGTAGAATTAATCGGGCTGCGCAGTGATGCGCAGCCCGATTTGTAATTAATAAAAAGTCCTTAATTCTGAGGCAGGAAAACCAAAATCCGGCCACTGTCAGAGATCAAAATCCTGACCTGTTGTCAGAAACCAAAATCCTGACCTTTGCGCAAGGGTGATATGCCTTGTTTCATCCAGCGCGGCATTGGTTCGCCTTTAAGATAATGGTCGAAGAATTGTTGCAATCGGCGCGTGATATCCTTACGGTTACGGCGCTCGCGGAGGTTATGGGCCTCATCGTTATATTGCAGCATCCATACGGGTTTATTGAGGCGGCGTAATGCCATAAAGAACTCGATACCCTGATACCAGGGTACAGCACCGTCGGCATCATTATGCATAATCAGAAGCGGGGTCTCTACGCGGTCGGCAAAGAAGAGTGGAGAATTGGCGATATAGAGATACGGAGACTCCCAAAGATTCCGCCCTATACGGCTCTGACCCATTTCATATTGTACCTGACGCGAATCACCGCTACCCCAACGTATTCCACCGTAAGCGGAGGTCATATTTGACACCGGAGCACCGCTGCCTGCGCAGGCAAACATATTAGTGCGGGTGACAAGGTAAGCGGTTTGGTAACCGCCCCACGACTGGCCGTCGATACCGAGACGTTCAGGATCGATAGAAGGGTAGCGTTTAAGCATCTCCTCCACACCGGAACATACATAATTATAAGCGCACTCGCCGGGGACTCCTGCAGTATAATGAATATCAGGAACAAATACCACATACCCTCGACTCACATAGAATGGGTAATTAACCCAACTCCATGAGGGTTCCATAGTATAATGCATATAGAGTTCATCGGCGTTGGTCTCATAGAATACCGAAAGCATAGGGTAACTGCCATTTACGGGATCAAACCCTTCCGGCAGATAAAGCACGCCTTGCGCCTTTTTACCATCGTAGGCATACCACTCAACCAATTCTGCGGTACCCCAGGAGATCTCTGCGGCTTGAGGATTAGCATTGGTGATCTGACGCGCTTTGGCAAAGTCCAGACCGCGAACAGTCCATAGGTCAGGGAGAGTATTGAAGTTGGCGCGTTGCCACACAAATTGCTCGGCATCCTGTGCCTTGGTGAGTTGAGTTATCTTGTATTTATCAAGCAGGCGTACGGTGGGGTTTACGCCTCCCTTTTTCAGAGTATATTTAGTCGTGGCCAGCCCGCGCTCCTTGGTATTATTATCAATAACATCAAGGATCATCAGTTCGCCGGGCTTGAGAGAACCGGACTCCTTATCGAGATTATGATAGCGGAGTCTGAGATTATTTTTACGACCGTAGCCGGCGGTGAAATTAATCGGTTCGGTGGCACCGGTCATATCGAGAACCCATATATCAAACATATCATAAACGAGAACCCTGCCATCATTGTTACCCCAGGCGGCAATACCGATAGGTTGTGACGGCATAGGGTGATCATCATCCTCAATCCAGATAGGATAGGGGAGATTCTCGGTGAGATTAACGGTTTTGCCGGTAGCGATTTCAAAAGCGTAATAATTACGGTCACGATAAATCAGGATGAATCTGCCATCGGGAGAAAGAGCCGAAGCATCATAATCGGCTACACCGGCTTCGACACGTTTGCCGGTCACGACATTAACGGCTGTAAGTTTCTCAGGGTTAAGGTAATTCCACTGCTTGCTGATAATACTATCGGAGGGATCGCGAAGCAACACCCACTCGGCATCCCATCCGAAAGAGGGTTCGACAGAGGCAAGTTGATTTTTAGTAAGTAAATGCTGACCGAAACCATTCTTGAGGTCAATAACTACCGGTAAAGATCTCTCACGCAATTTGGCGAGATTAGCCTTCTCCTGTGGGGGAGTATAGGGGGCATCCCATCTCCAGATATCGAGCGAAGCCTTCTCAAAATCTACCAAGGTAGTATCGTCAGGAGCGATTACCGGAGCCACACCGATGCGCAGGAAACGACCGTTTTTAGAGAAAGCCGGTGTAGAATACTGGTTGATAAGGAGTTCGTCGCCGGCAGACTCCTTCATGGCGGTAGACCGTTGCTTTTCGAGAGCCGCTTGCTCATCAGGGTTGGCAGCATTAGGGAGAGCGAGATTTACCGGTATCCCCGATGTAAACATTACCGGGATATTCTGAGGGGTGGCACCCTGCAGGAGATCTCCGATAGACGTATATCGCAATTCATATCTCTTGGTACCGCTATCGATAGTGTCATTTGTCGCGGTATAAGCCACGGCATCAGACTGATCATTAAATACGGGGAGGGTATAACTCTTCATCTCACGATCGAACAGCACCAGAGATGTATCCGGCAGGTTGATGAGGGCTACACCGTCGGTAGCCACACTATCCTTCTCATTTTTCTTGAGCAGGAGCGAGATGTGTCGGCCATCCTTAGAGAAATCATAATTCTTAGCCCACTTCACAATTTTTCGGGTAGGGGCCGAGAGCGAGCGGATTATCAGCGGGCGTCCCGACTCTTTATCCTTAAGATACGCCGGTTTGATGTGGAGCGTGTCACAACTCTGATAAGCGAAAAAATCGCCCCCTTTCTCACCTATTTTATAAGAAGTGACAAAAGGTATTTTTTCGATATTACCTGTAGTAAGGTTGATAATAGCCAGAGTATCCTTAGGGAGATCGGCATCCTTCTTCTTATCAATCTTGGCCTTGCGGGTATCGGCAAACAGAGGTTTAATCAGAGCCAGCGCCCACTTCTCATCGGCAGAAAAAGCAGGTTTATAACCGCGAGGTAAAGCGATCACCTTATCAGTCTTATTATTTCTGATAGACATAATGCCGTCACCCTCCTGAGGGTTAACGCTATAGATGCTCCAGAGTCCGGATTTGCTTATGCTGTTGACATATACACTTTGCCAAGCGTCAAAATCATCGTGATCAAGCGGACGCTTAGCCGCCGCAGATACTAAGCAGAGAGAAGCGATTAATGCGGAGGTAAAACCTAAACGATTCATAATCAGTCTACTTTATGAAGATTGTGTCCCATTCGGGTTTTCTTGGTATGCATATACTTCTCATTGTAAGGATTGGGAGCCACCTCGAGGGGTACATTCTCCACGATTTCAAGTCCATAACCTTCCAGACCGATACGTTTCATAGGGTTATTAGTCATGAGTCTGAGTTTAGTGATACCCAACGCGTTGAGGATTCCGGCACCCACACCATAATCCCGTTCGTCGGCCTTATGACCGAGATGGAGATTGGCGTCTATGGTATCAAGACCGTTTTCCTGAAGTTTGTAAGCCTTGATTTTATCCATCAGGCCGATGCCGCGACCCTCCTGATTAAGATAAATTACAGCACCGCGACCCTCCTTTTCAATCTCCTGCATGGCGAGATGCAACTGCTCACCGCACTCGCAGCGTTGAGACCCGAAAATATCGCCTGTCATACAAGAGGAGTGCATGCGAACGAGCATCGGTTCGGGGAGGGTAGGATCACCCTTTATAAGCGCGATATGTTCCAGACCATTCTCCTTCTGGCGAAATGGAATAAGTCGGAAATGACCGTAAGCGGTAGGCATATCCACCTCCTCGCCACGTTCGAGCATATTATCATTTTTAAGTCTGTAAGCGATCAGGTCACGGATTGAGATAAGTTTAAAACCCCACTCATCGGCACGTTTGCGGAGTTCGGGGAGTCGGGCCATAGAGCCGTCATCGCTCATAATCTCCATAAGCGCGGCACAAGGTTGCAGACCGGCGAGGCGGGCGAGATCAACAGCAGCCTCGGTATGGCCGGCACGTTGCAGTACACCACGATCCTGAGCATAAAGAGGATTGATGTGACCCGGGCGACCGAAATCTTCAGGTTTTGCATCCGGGTCGGCAAGATGGCGAATGGTATTGGCACGATCCTGAATAGACACACCGGTAGAGCATCCTTCGAGTTTATCGACTGTAACGGTAAAGGGAGTGCCGAGAACAGAAGTATTGTCGCCCACCTGATGAGGAAGGTCAAGGCGGTTACAAGCCTCATTTGTAATAGGCACGCACAATACACCGCGGGCATTCTTAAGCATGAAATTCACATCTTCGGGAGTGATTTTTTCTGCTGCTATGATAAGATCGCCCTCATTTTCGCGATCCTCGTCATCAACGACCACTACAAATTTACCGGCCTTGAAATCTTCAAGAGCCTCTTCAATAGAATCTAACTTTATTTTATCCATTATTGGGAGTTTAATTTCTTGATTAATAAATAGTAATAAAGAGGGAGTCAAGATACACGGAACATAGAGAAATTAACGCTGCCATATTCACGGCGCTGAAAAAATCCCGGCAGTTGAGAGAAATCCTTCTTACCCGAATGCTCGATAATAACCAGCGAACCCGGTTTGACGAGACGCGAGTTGAGGATCAGTTGCGGGATTTCGTCAAAACGCGGATGATCGTAAGGAGGGTCGGCAAAGATAACATCAAACGCCTTGGGGCCGGCGGTGATATATCTGAATACGTCACCGCAAATAAGGTGCAGGTTCTCCTCTCCGAGTTTTTCCTTAACACTGCGTATAAATCCTGTCTGGGGTCGAGCCTGCTCCACGATAGTTACGCTCTGCGCGCCACGGGATATAAACTCAAACGAAATAGCGCCCGTGCCTCCGAAAAGATCAAGCACGGTTTTATCTTCAACCTCATCCATATTCTCAAGCACGTTAAAGAGATTTTCGCGTGCGAAATCTGTGGTGGGGCGGGCTGTGATGTTTTTGGGCGGTTCGAAGCGGCGACGCCCGTATTTGCCTCGGATTATTCTCATTATTTTAGGTAGTGATTTATCTTGATTTAACCGGATTAATCTTGATTTATCTTGATTTCGGGTTATTTATCTTTTAGGTGAGAGGTGTTGAGGATTTGTTGATTAGTAATGCTACTGCTGAGGGGAGATTGTATTTTTCGGCGATTTCCGGCAGAGTGGTTTTTACTACATAGCCGCAGAATTGCCTTAATTTCGGGGTAATGGCAGTTCTGACCTCAGGCATGCCGGAGAGGTATATGTTGGCATTTTCGGGTGCTATATGATATGCATTAAGCACCTGGAAAATCATGTATATTATATCATCCTCATGCTTCCAACGGCGGGTTGAGGCTGCCAATAAACCGGATTGATTGAAGGCTGATATATCAACATTATTGCCGTGAATATCCACGTATACTCTGGCGTCACCCAAATTCTTATTTGAGAAATATTCGATCAGAATAGCCAGATTATTTCTTAATCTCGCTCCCGGAATTGTGCGTGAAAGGAAACCGTCAAGACCATCGCAAAGCGAAAATAGAGCGGTTACATCACCTATACGGTCAGTCATCAGTTCGCGGTCGCTCCCCGGATAAAGAGCGGAAAATATAGTCTCTTCGATATTCTCCTCATTATCAATAATCTCAGATGGGGCAAAGGCCACTATCGGAGTATCGATAATGATATCGGTAGAATAATCATCGAGGAGACCCGGGTGGTCATAGACGCAATTTTCTATTTTTGAGAGGAGGTCACTGTTTTCAGATTCATCCCAATTATTGCGAAACATCTCGACAATAGGTTTTGTATTGTCAGAAAGATGCTTAAGAAACGCAGCCATACCTGTACGACTGATATGTATTATCAATCGCCATTGACCTGTATCGGCAAAATCAGCCGGAGTAATAATGACATTTTGAGGATTTACAGTATTCATGGACCTACATTGTTTGCAGTGGGATAAAATATTACAGCGATTACAGCATGGGAGCCGTGAGAAATTGCTATATTTGCAAAGATAATCAAAAAAATTCATCTCTCCATAATAGAATAATGGATATAAGCGGTAAAATAGAGGGGAGTGGTGAGAGTATGAAAGCCGAAGAGAAAAAAGGACTCAACAAAGAGATTCTTGCCTTGGCACTTCCGGCTATATTCAGTAATATAACAGTGCCTATACTCGGCCTGAGCGATACCTATATCTCCGGTCATTTAGGGAGCGACAGGTATGTGGCCGCGATAGCCGTAGGGAGCATGATGGTAAACTCTGTATATTGGTTACTGGGATTTCTGCGCGCCGGCACCACCGGTTTGACAGCCGAGGCATTAGGACGCGGCAATATGCATCAGACACGCGGTATCTTTACCATATCATTTCTGATAGCCGTAATGCTCGGTATGTTGATAATACTTATTGCCTATCCCTTGGGAGAGTTGATGATCGGCTTGATGAGTCCTCCGCATGAAACGGGAGGGTTGGGATTAAGTTACTATATGATAAGTATAATGTCAGCGCCTGCCCTATTATCAACGATGACCATAACGGGGTGGATGATAGGTATGCAGAATACTTTCTACCCTATGATAATGGCGATAAGCGTTAATGTTGTCAATATCGCTATGAGTTTTCTGCTGGTATTCGGGGCAGGCATGGGATTTTACGGAGTCGCTATAGGTACGTTGACAGCCAATTGGTTTGGATTGGGACTGGGGTTAATACTCGCCCGTATGCTCGCTCACCGTTATTCGCAGAGGGGATTGTGGGTATCTGTAAAAGGATTGTCAAAGCAGGTAGATATAAAACGATTCTTTCGTGTAAACTCAGATTTAATGTTGCGCTCGGCATGTATATTGGGAGCCACATTCGGCATGACTACTTTCGGCGGAAGAATGGGTGATGAGGTACTTGCCGTCAATGCGATAATTATGCAACTGTTTCTTTTCTTCTCATATTTTTCAGATGGATTTGCATTTAGTGCAGAAGCCCTCTGCGGTCGATTGGCAGGAGCCGGCAACTTTCGCTACATGCACACTACGGTAAGAAGGTTATGGAGCTGGTGCGGAGCAATAGGGGTAACATTCGGAGCGGTATATCTGATTTTTGCACCACAGATAGCATGGATGCTGTCAGAATCATCTGAAATAGCAAAAGGGGTGACTGAGTTGAGAATAGTGGTAGGTGTAATACCTGTAATCTCTGTAATGGCCTTTCTATATGATGGTATATATATTGGCATAACAGCCACGCGTAAAATGTTGATTGTAACTTTTATAGCGGTTTCGATATTTTTAGGTACTTATTTTGTGAGTAAAATGTGCGGTGTCACGGACCCCCGGATATTAAACCCTATAGTCTGGGGAGGCTTTCTGACTTTTCTTGCTGTGCGCGCTATAGGGTTGATACTCCTTTATCCCTCTGCAATACGGCAATACAAAACAACCTCCCGATAAAATACTTATATATATTGCTCAACTCCACAACCTGAACAAACAAGTAATAAATTCGCAAAATATCAAGAAAATATATGATTCAATTTGTCAACGCCAAGATAAATCTCGGACTAAATATCGTAGGGAAAAGAGAAGATGGGTATCACCTTCTCGAGACGATGTTTTATCCTATAGGTGTATACAACGGTCGCCCCGAAAATCCGGAGCGATTTAATGATATGCTTGAAATAAATCCGGTTTCTTCATCTTCATCAGAAATGGATAATGAAGAGATTATAAGAGATGGGCAATACAAGGGGATTGCTTACCTTTTTCTCGGCAATAAAGTACAATGCGGCATAGATAAACACCTTGTAGTCAGGGCGGCACGTGAAATATTTAAAGAATTTGACAATCAATCAGGCACAAAAGATACCTTTTACAACAGTGTAGGGGATATAATGATAACTCTCTACAAGCAATTGCCCGATGGAGCGGGGATGGGTGGCGGTAGCGCTGATGCGTCATTTACCCTGCGCATGATAAATGAAATAGGTAAGAAAAAAGGATTGAAAGGGTTTGATGATACGCAACTGGAGCAGATGGCGTTGAGATTGGGCGCAGACTGCCCGGTATTTATTAAAAACCGTCCGGCATACGCCGAAGGTATCGGTGAGAAACTTGAAGAAATGAGTAATATTTTAGACGGGAAATGGTGTGTAGTCGTAAAACCCGATCTGTATATCTCTACTAAGGAAGCATTTGCAGGGGTAAGGCCTGAAATTCCTGATATTTCGATAAAAGATATATTGAAAAAGCCACTCAATCAATGGAAAGATTTTTTGAAAAACGACTTTGAAACATCATTGTTTCCTCAGTATCCACAACTAAAGCACTTAAAAGATGCACTCTATGCCACCGGTGCGCTTTACGCCTCTATGACCGGTAGCGGTGCGGCACTATACGGCATCTACGAGAGCGAATCTGATGCACGCAAAGCACTCGATAACCTCGATGTCGATTTTAAAGTAATTTGTAAAATGTAGTTTTTAGATTAAGTGTTAAGTATTAGTGATTAGTTATTAAGTATCAGTTATTAGTTATTAAGTATCAGTTATTAGTTATTAAG